>DATNPC010000751.1:0-6373 GCA_036703375.1 Allocoleopsis sp. | reverse complement strand
GTTAGGAACTAGCCTCTCAGACGTAGATGCTTCTAGCTCTACTGTAAAAACTCGCAAATCTACGGGAAGCTTACAGCAACTAGGGCAGTTGAAACGTCAGAAACCTTGTACGTAGCGCATGCGAAGTGCAAGGTAGTTCATTCAGAGGCTAGATTGCAGCGGCAACGGTGGATTCGTCAAGCCATAAGCTGATACCGGGTTGAAGTGGAATTTCTATCCAAAACTCGGTTCCCTGTCCCAGTGTGGACTCGCACTTCATAATTCCTCCATGCTTCTCTACTACGATTTGATGGCTAATGGAGAGTCCGAGTCCCGTCCCTTTCCCAGCAGGCTTAGTGGTGAAAAATGGGTTGAATAAATGTGCCTTAACGTCTTGGCTCATACCTAGTCCGTTGTCAGCAATCCGAATAATGACACCAGTACGGTTAGCATTTATGCTAGTGCGAATGGTGATGCAACCGATGCGATCGGGGATATCGTCGATCGCATCAATGGCGTTACTCAAAATGTTCATAAACACCTGATTGAGCTGTCCGGCGAAGCATTCAATCGCAGGTAAGTCACCGTATTCTCGAATCACTTCGATCGCTGGGCGATTGTAGCGAGCTTTTAGGCGGTTTTGCAAAATGAGTAGGGTGCCATCAATTCCCTCATGAATATCGATCGCTTGCATTAAACCGCCATCGCTACGCGAGAAGTTACGTAGGGTGAGGATAATCTGGCGAACGCGATCGGCTCCCACTTGCATTGAATCTAGCACTTTGGGCAGGTCTTTGAGGACAAAATCCAGGTCGATCGCTTTTATCTTGGCTTGTACGGGTGGGAGACTATTGCCATAGCAGTCTTGATACAGATGCAGCAAGTCTAGTAAATCCTGGACGTATTCGCTTGCATAACGCAAATTACCGTAAATAAAGCCGATCGGATTATTGATTTCATGGGCAACACCAGCCACCATTTGACCAATACTAGACAGTTTTTCGGCTTGGATTAGTCGCTCTTGAGCGAGTTGCAAGTCCCGTAATGTTTGCTCTAGCTGCTGAGCGTGGGTTTGAGCGGCAGCTGTGGCAGCACAACTTTGTTGATAGAGTTGAGCTTGTTGCAACTTTAGGTTATCCACGGCGGCGTCGCTTTCTTTTTGATATTGAATCACTGCCGCCTCTAATGCCGCCAGCAGTTCTGTTTCTGCCGCTTGGAGAATCGATCGCAAATCGGGATTTTCCGGTGTGAGTTCCGCCCAGTCTGTTTGTACTAAGGCTCTAACTTGGGCAACATAGTCATGGATTTGGCGATCGAGGTAATATGGTGCGCCAAAGTAGATTGCCTGAATCTCTGCCGAAGGCTGGCCGGGTAGCTTCTTTTCAACATCGCCATGGAGCAATCCATAGTGTGACTTTTCCATTACTGCAACGACTGCCAGCAGTTCTCTCGCTAGCCTGTCCCGCTCGGAGCTATCTTGAGTACAAACAAATCTCAATGCAAACAACGCTGCTCGCTGGGACAGCATTCTCTGGCGTCCGCTGATGTTGATGACAGCAGCATTCACTTCCTGGACACTGATAATTTCGTTGAAGTAGGTTGCCAAGGCAATGGATAGTAGTAGTTTCAAATAAGATAAATTTTTGCAAAGGTTAGCACGGGTGAAAGTTTGCTGCATAGCTATTCCTGAGTACTCATCGAGATGCAAAAGCGGACAAGCTATCGATACGCGATCGGCTTGCAGTAACAGAACCCTCGACCCTTTAGTGCTATCGAGTTATAGATGAACCCACTTAAAGCTCTATCGCTACAGATCTGATAAAAATTTTGGGTGACCAGGTCCGGAAATGTTGTACTTGTCTATACAGACCACTATAAATAGATGCAATACGTTCGCACTAGCAACTTAATGATTTTTACGAGTTTAGTTGAACTTATTTTATGTCTGCCAGAGGATTAGCCTGGGTGTTGAGTAGCGAAGCGTTTTGCGTAAGGGTTAACGAGAGACCTGTTCTATTTTATAAGTTGGAATGGAAGTTGGCAGCCCATGCACCTGAAGTGCCAACGGCTACTTCAAGTTTTATGTGTAGATATATAAACAAGAATAACTCTCTGTCGGGTAAACACTGACTACACTCGTAGTAAGTTTGATACAGTCATAATCATTGAATTAATAGGATATGTAAGATTAGCTTTAAATCTTACAAAAGGCATGAATGCAGGACAATCCTAGATGATTTAAGCTCATCCTTAGGATAGGGTACTCCTTAGAATAGGAAGGTCTATGCTGAGGTAGGTTTAATAATTGAAATTGAGGAAATACCCATGCCTGGTGGTCACGCTAGCCATAAAAGCACTTCTGCGAAACCTAATACTAATGCTAATGGAGTGATTAATGCTGAGGATGACGCTCCAGTAGATGCTCCCGATATTACGACTCAAAGCAGCACTCCAACCCGACCTGATGAAGCTCCGGAAAATGCAGCGGCTACTCAACGCCCTACAGAAAACAAACAGCAAGATTAATGGAGTGGGTAATAGGTCATAGGTCATAGGTAATGGGGAATTGGAACTTCTTTCTCATTACCTCATTACTGCTTACTTAGATTTTTACTAATATGACATTGACTGATGATCAATTATCTATAATCTAACCTCTGCGGTTATCATAGTTTCGTTTCCACCAAAAAATGACCAGCGCTCAGTTTGTCTTTCTTATCGCTGGTCACTTTCAATTAATACCGCAATTAATAACGAAAAACAGCAGCTAGTTTGGCATCATCAGGAACTTTTTCTGGTTCAACGGCGTAAACGGTTCCACCGTTCAAAATTGTTTGAATGGCGGCAGAGTCTAACAAATCTTCATCACCAAGCTCGGCTTCGGAATGCACGTCGATTATATTGTTCGTAGCGTTAAAGATGCCCCACTGTTGCACGCCAACAGCAACGAACAATTGGTTAACTCGACCATAATGTGCTGCTGGAACTACCTCTTTAATATCAGTGGAGATTAGTTCAGTACCAGTAAGCTCTTTGTACCGCTCGATCGCATCTTGCTGTTCCTGTAAAAATAGGGGTTCCACTATTTCCCAGGCTTGAGCTTGCAACTCTTCTGGCTTCAGAAGTTCTGGGTTTCCTGAAATACCTTCTTCAACTAGATGCTGATAGGAATTTGCCTCGCGATAACCTGGAAATAGATGCTCGACTCCTGCTAAAACTAGGGGAGCCTGTTTTCCCTGTAGATATTTTTGTAATCCGCGATCGACAGCATAAAAGTATTGTTGAACATCCCGTTGGTATTTATCGCGATCGGGACTTCCCTGTCCGTGAAACGTACCCGCATGCTGGAAAGAATTGTTGGTTCCCCCTTTTGACGTGCTAATGCGGAACTGACCATCCTTAGCCGTCTCGTCATACTGGAGGGCTTCATCAACACTCTTAGGAACGTCTTCTAATTCTAGTTCTCTGACGCTGTAGCGCGTACACTCCAGCAATCTCACATCTTGTTGGCTCAAAGCCAAAACATAATATTTTTCATCTCCTATCAATAGAGGAAGTAATGGCTTGAGATGGAAATGATCGGTGACAACTACTAATTCAGAGAAATTTAATGGCAGACGGTAGTAGTGGCATACTCTGGAAGCGACAAAGATTGCTAATCCATCAGCGTTATAGTCCTGCCAAAACGTCTCATCGTCTGAATCGATGATTTGCTGGATCGGTTGGAGAAATTCTAAAGCTTCTCCTTCACTCAACCCACTCTCTACGATTTTACGTTCAGCTTCTCGCTTCAGATTCTTGAGCCGAGGAGAATTCTGCTGAATCTCGACCCCAGCTCGCTGTATAGGCATATAAATTGATACACATAACCCTTTAGGCTGATCGACCAGTTTTTTGAGTTCTTCTAGAGACAATAGGCTCACGTAGTTCACTCTCCTCTAATCTTGTGAGTGGAAATTAAACAGCGATCGCGTTAGATTCCGCTCTCTTCATTCGCCGAGAAAATCATCCTGCTATCTTGAATAGAACGAAGCAACCATCGCTGAGGTTAATCACCCATATTGCCTATAAGTTACCTCTGCTAACTGCTTCACTCGTCTACCTATAGGTCTAGCTCTAGGAGTAGCTTTAATCTGATTTCAGATACTCGTTCTTAGGAATCTGCCCGAGCGTTCGGGGGATAGAACGATTGTGCTGAGTGACTCTTCAAACTCCGACGAAAGTCAGAGGATTTATTAAGTTTTGTTTAACTAAGGTATAGAGACATAGACTGTTTTCAAAAAATTTCAAAAAAGATTTAGATAGTATGACTTCCACCGTATTAATTACAGGCGCTTCTCAAGGCATCGGTAAAGAAACGTCTCTTCTATTTGCTCGCAAGGGCTATGATGTCGTACTGGCAGCTCGTCAAACTGACCGTTTAGAAGCTGTAGCATCTGAGGTACAGTCGCTCGGACGTGATGCCTTAGCTGTTTCTACAGATGTGAGAGATGCACAGCAAGTTGACCGACTTGTCCAAACAGCACTCTCTCACTTTGGCTCTATCGACGTGCTGGTGAATAATGCCGGAGTGTACCTGTTAGGCCCAGTAGAGGAGTGTTCTCTGAGCGATTGGCATCAGATTATAGATACGAATCTTTGGGGCTACATCCACACAATTCATGCCCTATTGCCGCATTTTCTGGAGCGAGGTACGGGAATTATTATCAATGTCGGTTCTATCGGCGGCAAGGTACCTATTCCTTACCAAGTGCCCTACACGGCTAGCAAGTATGCCGTCACTGGGTTGACCGAATCGCTACAAGCGGAACTCAGACCAAAAGGTATTCAAGTTTGTGGAATTCATCCGAATTTCATCAAAACTGACCTCATGGAACGAGCAATCTTTCGCGGCAAGGATGAACCGGATGCTCAAGAGCGCCAAGAACTAGTGGAGAAGGCGTTAAAGAGTCCGTTTCTGGAAAAGCCCGAGCAGGTTGCACAAGCAATTTGGGATGCCGTTGAACATCAACGCTCTGAGGTCATGGTTGGCTCGGCAAAACTCTCGAACGCAGCCTATAAAATCCTCCCTGGCTCAATGGAGTGGGTATTCCGGAAAACCTTTTCGACGAAAGAGAGTTAAGTGCGATCGCATTGAGAGGATTTTTGTGAAGCGCGAGTTGCACTTAAAGCGTTGCGCTTCTTCGTTTCGTCGAATTCTACAGGATTCTCTGCAAAAAACGTGGCTCAGAACCTCAATTTTTGTAAAGTTTGCATATCCCGACGAAGTTGTATTCGAGAAGTCAATAGAGGTTAATGAATTGGCTTGCATGCTACTGCACGAAACAGTCAGTCACATCATATACAGCCTTTGAGTTAACCCCTCTCGATCTACCAATAATTTCGGAGCGGTTCAATCATGGTAGTCAAGTCAGGCAGCAACTTTAGCGAGTATTTGAGAGGCACCCTAGGCAACGACTCTCTGTATGGCTTGGGCGGAAACGATACTCTTATAGGCTACGGTGGTAACGATTACCTCGATGGCGGGACTGGTAACGATTCAATGCGGGGTGGCAGGGGTAATGACACTTACATTGTTGACAGTATCTTTGACATAGTTAATGAATCTTCTGGTCAGGGCATTGATACAGTCAAAGCATCTGTGAGCTACACACTGGGTAGCAATATCGAGAATCTAACCCTCACTGGCTCTAGTGCAATCAACGGCACAGGGAACTCTCTCAATAATGTCATCACTGGCAACAGTGGTAATAATACCCTCAATGGTGGGGCTGGCAATGACACCCTCGACGGCGGGGCTGGCAACGACAGCTTACTCGGAGGTGACGGCAATGACTCCCTAGTTGGTGGGGTAGGTGCTGACACCATGAACGGAGGTGATGGTAATGATACCTACATTGTGGACAATGTCGGCGACGTCGTGACGGAAAACTCTAACGATCCTTCAGGTGGTGTAGATACCGTATTGTCTTCAGTGAGCTATTCCCTAGCACCTGGTACAACGTCAGGTCAACAAGGCTACGGCATTGAAAACCTAACCCTGACGGGTAGTGGCAACCTTAACGGTACAGGCAACGGCAATAACAACACCATCACTGGCAACAGTGGTAATAATACCCTTGATGGTGGGGCTGGCAACGACAGCTTACTCGGCGGTAACGGTAATGACTCCCTAATTGGTGGGGTAGGTGCTGACACCATGAATGGAGGTGATGGCAATGATACCTACATCGTGGACAATGTCGGCGATGTAGTGACGGAAAACTTTAACGATTCTCTGGGTGGTGTAGATACCGTATCGTCCTCGGTCAGCTATTCCCTGGCACCTGGTACAACGTCAGGTCAACAAGGCTATGGCATCGAAAACCTAACCCTGACGGGTAGTGGCAACCTT
>DATNPC010000750.1:0-6207 GCA_036703375.1 Allocoleopsis sp. | reverse complement strand
AACGCCAATAATGGGATTTGGGGTCTTGAAAATTTGATGTAAGTTCACAGATCTACCTGAAAACACTGGCTACTTCCTGCGTCACCTAGGGATGCTCTCTTGTAAGAGATCGGGTGAGCATGGCATAAATAGCCTAAGCGTGTTGGATATCTCAATAAAATTTTATCTACAATAAGGATCGGGGTTGGACAAACAGTTAAAGTAACATCACAGACTGGTAGAGTGTGGGTAAACCCAAAAGCTTCAATGCATTGTAAAATGCACCTCTACGTGAGCGCGCTCTCACTCTAGCTCCCGCCATACTATAGGACACTACACGACCGCATGGGCAACAAGCCAACAATTGCTATATCTCACTTGGGCTGCGAAAAAAATCGCGTTGATACAGAACATATGCTGGGTCTGCTCGTACAAGCAGGCTACCAAGTCGATACGAATGAAGAGTTAGCAGACTACGTTATTGTAAATACCTGTAGTTTTATTGAAGCGGCACGGGTCGAATCCGTCCGGACGCTCGTAGAGTTAGCTGAAGCTGATAAAAAGATCGTTATTACAGGCTGTATGGCACAACACTTCCAGCAGGAGCTTTTAGAAGAGCTGCCTGAGGCAGTGGCAGTCGTGGGGACGGGTGATTACCACAAAATTGTGGATGTGATTCAACGCGTCGAACAAGGCGATCGCGTTCAGGAAGTCTCAGCCGAACCGACCTACATTGCAGATGAGACAATTCCACGCTACCGCACGACTTCAGAAGGCGTAGCATATTTGCGAATCGCGGAAGGGTGTGATTACCGATGTGCTTTTTGCATAATTCCCCACCTCCGAGGTAACCAGCGATCGCGTACAATTGAATCTATAGTCGCGGAAGCCCGCGAATTAGCCTCTCAAGGCGTCCAAGAGCTGATTTTAATTTCCCAAATTACTACAAATTACGGTATAGATATCTACGGCGAACCCAAACTCGCCGAACTCTTACGGGCATTAGGCAACGTAGACATCCCCTGGATTCGCATGCACTATGCCTACCCCACAGGTTTGACGGCATCAGTCATTCAAGCAATTCAGGAAACTCCAAATGTTTTGCCTTACTTAGATTTGCCCCTACAGCACTCCCATCCAGAGATTCTCCGCGCCATGAACCGTCCCTGGCAGGGTCAGGTGAATGACGCAATTATCGAGCGCCTCAAAACAGCGCTTCCCGATGCAGTGCTGCGAACGACCTTCATTGTTGGCTTCCCTGGTGAAACAGAGGAACACTTTGAACACTTGCTCCAGTTCATAAAGCGACACGAATTTGACCATGCAGGCGTGTTTACCTTTTCGCCAGAAGAGGGAACTCCAGCCTACAACTTGCCAAATCAAATACCTCAAGATGTGATGGATGCCCGTCGGAATGCTCTGATGGAAGCTCAGCAGCCCATCTCACTGAAAAAGAACCAAGCCTGTATCGGCAAGGTGGTTGACGTTTTAATCGAGCAAGAACACCCAGCAACGGGTGAATTAATTGGTCGCTCTGCCCGGTTTGCTCCTGAAGTAGATGGCTTGGTCTACGTTCAAGGCGATGCTCCTTTAGGGACGATCGTGGGAGTAGAAATTGCGGGTGCCGATATCTACGACCTGTATGGTTCTGTAGTCTCTAGTCCATTGTTAGTTGTCAGCTAAACTTACGGGTTGCTTGCTGGAAAGGTTGTAGGGAATCATCCGAGTCCTCAATCTTCCAATCTCTCAACCTGTTAGCACCCTGCCAACTGACCGTTCAACCCTGAAAAACTGAAAACCAACACCAAACAACGACCTATTATGACCCTTACTTTCCAAAGCCTGGGCCTGTCTGAAGCTCGTGTCAACCACCTGGAAAAAATTGGCTTCACCAGTCCCACCACCATTCAATCGCAAGCGATTCCCGAACTTCTCGCTGGTCGCGATGTCGTCGGTCAGTCCCAAACGGGAACTGGCAAGACAGCCGCGTTTTCGCTACCGATATTAGAGCGGATTGATGTCGAAAACCGAGCTGTACAAGCCTTGATTTTAACGCCGACCCGCGAGTTAGCCTCTCAAGTCGCTGAAGCGATTCGTGACTTCTCCAACACCCGTCGCTTATCCATCCTGACTGTCTATGGCGGTCAATCGATCGATCGACAGATCAAGACCCTGCAACGTGGCGCTCAGCTGGTTGTGGGGACACCCGGACGTATCATCGATCTATTAGATCGGGGTGACTTGAAGTTGGATTCCGTCCGTTGGGTTGTCCTAGATGAAGCTGATGAAATGCTGAGCATGGGCTTTATCGATGATGTTAAGAAAATTCTCAAACAAGCTCCAGCCGAACGTCAGACGACTTGCTTCTCAGCAACCATGCCCCGACCCATTCGGGAGTTAGTCAACCAGTTTTTGAAATCTCCAACTACCGTAACGGTTGAGCAGCCTAAAGCAACACCATCGCGGATCGAGCAACGAGTGTATATGGTGCCACGGGGTTGGACGAAGGCAAAAGCACTCCAGCCCATTTTGGAACTGGAAGACCCGGAAGCGGCTTTAATCTTTGTGCGGACGCGGAAAGCCGCAGCTGAATTGACTAGCCAATTGCAATCAGCCGGTCACAGTGTTGATGAGTATCACGGCGATTTGAGCCAGTCTCAACGCGAGCGCTTGTTAACTCGGTTCCGTAGCGGTCAGGTGCGCTGGGTCGTGGCAACCGATATTGCCGCACGAGGCCTGGATGTCGATCACCTCACCCATGTGATTAACTATGACTTGCCCGATCAAGTCGAAAGTTATATTCACCGCATCGGTCGTACAGGTCGCGCTGGCAAGACGGGAACAGCTATCTCATTGATTCATCCCTTCGATCGCCGGAAGCTGAACCTGATCGAGCGCAAGGTGCGGCAAACCCTAGACATCACTCGCATTCCCACGCGATCGCAAATTGAGGCACGCCGCCTAGAAAAACTGCAAGACAAGTTGCGTGAAGCTCTGGCAGGCGAACGGATGGCGTCGTTCCTACCCGTAGTGCGCGACTTGAGCGAGGAATATGACCCACATGCGATCGCAGCAGCAGCGTTGCAAATGGTCTACGACCAAACTCAACCATCATGGATTGCTCCCGATTTCGAGGATGCACCGATTGTGGAACGGCCGAAAATTATCAAGCGCCGGAGCGAAAAACCTCAACCCCCTGTAACGCAGAACCGCTCGCGGTAAAATAATGGTTGATCGTTATTAGTTATTTGTTGCTTAGTGTTAGTAGCAGCTTTCTCGCGACTGAATAACTAATAACCAACACCCAATCACCAACACCCAATCACCAATAGCCGAATTGTGACTTTAAGCCTGTCTGCTGCTGATTCTCCTGCTCTCGGAACCACTACCTCAAAGCCTCTTCGTTGGCCGGGTCTGATCGAAGCTTACCGTGCTTATTTGCCGGTGAGCGATTCGACTCCAGTCGTAACTCTCCTCGAAGGGAACACGCCTCTGATTCCCGCTCCAGTTCTCTCCAGCAGAATTGGGCGAGGGGTGAAAGTCCTGGTGAAATACGACGGTCTCAACCCAACAGGTAGCTTCAAAGACCGGGGAATGACAATGGCGATTTCCAAGGCCAAGGAAGCAGGGGCAAAAGCCGTAATTTGTGCCAGTACTGGCAACACCTCAGCATCAGCAGCTGCCTATGCTCGTCGCGGTGGCATGCAGGCATTCGTAATCATCCCAGATGGTTATGTCGCGCTGGGTAAGTTAGCACAAGCATTGCTCTATGGAGCACAAGTGCTGACGATTAAGGGGAATTTTGACGCCTGCTTGGATATTGTCCGCGAAATGGCGTCAAGCTATCCCGTTACTCTAGTGAACTCGGTGAATCCCTATCGGTTGGAAGGTCAAAAAACAGCAGCGTTTGAGATTGTAGACAATCTCGGTGATGCTCCTGATTGGCTTTGTATACCGGTAGGCAATGCCGGGAATATCACCGCTTACTGGATGGGATTTTGTCAGTATCATCAGCAAGGGAAGTGTCAGCAACTGCCCAAAATGATGGGCTTTCAAGCCGCTGGAGCATCTCCTCTCGTTACTGGCAAAATTGTCACTCATCCCGAAACATTGGCAACAGCAATTCGGATTGGAAACCCAGCGAGTTGGGAAAAAGCGATCGCAGCTCAGCAGGCGAGTCAAGGTCAATTTAATAGCGTTACCGATGAGGAAATCCTCAACGCTTATCGGTTACTGGCTTGTGAAGAAGGAATTTTCTGCGAACCAGCCAGTGCATCCTCTGTCGCTGGTTTATTAAAGGTAAAAGACCAAGTTCCTGCGGGCGCTACAGTGGTATGCGTTCTCACGGGCAATGGTTTGAAAGACCCAGATACAGCAATTAAGCACAGTAATAATCAATTTATCCAAGGTCTTGAACCCACTACAGCAGCAGTAGCTGAAAGCATGGGTTTCTAACCTTTAATCTTTAAATTCAACATTCACTAGCGATCGCGGCTTTGCGGATACGAGCAAACGCGATCGCTTTGATGTAAGTTTCTAGTTAACCACTCCCTCGCGGATCTAACGCATCGCGTAGACCATCGCCCAACAGGTTAAACGCTAAAACCGTCAGCGTGATGAATAGACCTGGAAATACAATCGTCCAAGGCGAAGAGAGAGCATAACCCCCCTTAAAGGCATCCGAGAGCATCGTACCCAATTCGGGCGTGGGAGGCTGTGCGCCTAAACCCAAAAAACCTAAACCAGCGGCTTCTAGAGTTGCCGTGCCGATGGAGAGTGTTGCTTGCACCACAATTGGCGCGAGGCTGGCGGGTAAGATATGGCGGAAAATGATTCGCCCTGGTGTGGCACCGAAGGCAATTATGGTTTGGACAAATTCCTGTTCGCGCAGGGATAGCACCATACTACGAGTTAGCCGGATGAAAATTGGGATTTGCACGAGTCCAACGGCTAGCATGACACTAGGAATGCTCGGGCCAATCACCGTCACAACTGCGATCGCTAACAGGATAGACGGAAATGATAAGAGGATATCTGTCAGCCAACCAATCCCAGTATCAAGCCATCCTCGGAAATATCCTGCAATTAGCCCCAGCACTACTCCCACAACCAAGCCTAGTACCACTGAAACTAAACCAATTAACAGGGAAGTCTGCAACCCATACCATACCAAGGTAACAATATCTCGTCCCAAGCCATCCGTGCCGAACCAATGTTGCAGGCTTGGGGGTTTCAGGCGTGCTAAGTAATTTCGGTCTGTTGCAGGATTATAGGGATGGAGAATCGGAGCAAGTAATGCCAGTAGAACCAGTGCGAGCGTTAAGGCAAGACCGATCTTTCCCGAAGTCGATTTTAGCAACCCCTGTAAACCTTTATCCCACATCAACAATGTTCCTGATTTGACCGAGCGCAACAATTTTAACCAATGAGGGGTTCGGGGAATCCATGTTTCATAGTAAGGTCAGCTATTGAACTTTAAGAGTTGATGCCCAACTATGAGGCAAAAAATTCTAGAATCTATTATTGCTACCTTAGAGCCAAAAGATTTCGTTTTAGCGTTATGGCAGGGAGGCTCGGCAGCACACGAGTTTACAGATGAATGGTCGGATATCGATATTCAGGTCATTGTTGAGGACGATGCCTGTGGCGGTTCGCGAAGCGACCATCGCGTTCAAGAAACCTTCGATATTCTTGAAGAATCTCTGAAAACTATCTCTGAAATTCGATTTAAGTGGAGAGTCCCCGAACCAACATGGCATGGTCATTCTCAGTGCTTTTATCAGTTGGAAGACGCAAGTCCCTTCTTGTTTATTGATTTTGCTGTTTTGAAGCAAAGTTTTCCCAATAACTTTTTAGAGTTAGAGCGACATGGAAAATTAGCGATCGCATTCGATAAAGCTAATTTGTTAGTGCAGCATTCTTTAGATCGAAGCGAGCATTTATCAAGAATGCAAGAACGATTGGCGACTTTGATAAAGACCTTTGATTTTTTCCAACTTATTGTCAAAAAAGAGATAAATCGCGGACATTTAGTGTCAGCAATATCCAACTACCACACCTACACGCTTCAACCTTTAGTTGAACTAATGGGAATGGTATACCGACCAGAACGATACGATTTTAGAACCAAGTATTTTTATCGAGATTTTCCAACTGAGGTTATTGCTCGTGTGGAGTCGCTGTATTGTGTGATGAATCTTGCCGATCTGGCTGCAAAACAGCAACAAG
>DATNPC010000749.1:0-2470 GCA_036703375.1 Allocoleopsis sp. | reverse complement strand
ATCTGCAACCCTCGCGTGGCTCTCACAACATCGGATAACTTTACAAGATTGGGCCCAAGGGATTAGAGTCGCGCTACTTGAGAAGAAGTTAAAAGAACAGCTTTTCGGGGCATCAGTCGATGGTCATTATCTGAGCAACCGTAAGGATTATAGGCGCATTGCTCTGTCTCAGATTTTAGTAGATGAGCTAACCGATGCTCTGAAAATAGTCTCTATAGTTCAAGAAAATAAAGCAGCTTTTTGTGCTTTAGCCCTAGAGTACTCGAAGGGTAAGCAGCCCAAAGAAAAAGGTGGTTTTGCCGGAATTCATTTTGTTTCAAAATTGATACCAGAGATGGGACAAGCTGTTTCCGATGTCAACGAGGGCGAAGTTATTGGACCCGTTCAAACGAAACTGGGTTATCACATTATCAAAATTGAGAAGTGGTTTCCTGCTCAACTCAGTGAAGATGTCAGAGAAGATATTTTAGAGTCCCTTTTTCAAGCTTGGTTACGAGAGCAAAGCAATTCTGCTCGTCGTACTTAAATTTTTTGCCAAACAGCGATCGCTCTCGCCAGATATCGACTACTAATCGGTCGAGGTGAGTGGTGTTGGATAAGCTAACTAACTTTGAACAATTAGAAACGCAACTCCATATAGAAACATGGATACACTCTCAACTCTCACATCAAACCGAGCTTCTATCACCCTTCCTTTCGTCTTGCTCGGCACTGATGGCAATGACACTCTAGTAGGCAGCGTACCAGGCAGTACCATCAGCGGCCTGGGTGGAAACGATGATCTACAAGGTATTGGCGCAGGCAATGTCATCTCCGGTGGGGCTGGCAACGATACTCTGATCGGCGGTGACGGCGCAGGCAACGTGCTGTCGGGCGATGCAGGTAATGACTACCTGAGAGCAGGTAATGGCGGTGGGAATGTGCTGTCGGGTGGTAACGGCAATGACACTGTGATCGGGGGTTCAGGTGATGACGTGCTGGCTGGTGGCTTTGGCAAGGATAAGCTCACTGGAGGAGCAGGAGCAGATGCTTTCGTCTTCAATAGCGCAGCCACTGGGGTAGGGGTTGACACCATCACCGACTTCAACGTCCTCGAAGACAAGATTCGGGTCTCCGCTTCGGGTTTCGACCTTAGCGTACCGCAAGATCGAGCGACACGACAGCTATTATTGACAAATCAGCTTGTATTGCCAGCTGAATATTTCCGACTCGGCAGTAGTGCGGTGACAAGTAGCGATCGCTTGATCTATGACAGCACTAACGGTGCTCTCTTCTTTGATGCAGATGGAGTGGGTGCGGCAGCCCAGGTTAAAATCGCACAGCTATCAGCAGGGCTGAGTCTTACCCATGAGAGCTTCATCGTGACTGTCTAGTACCGCTCCAAAAAGAAGTCACGCATTCACGCAGTCAAGAGAGAGGAAATTTTAGAGCCCCTGTTTCAGACTTAGTTACGGGAGAGAATCACCTCTGGCGTTCGCAAGTAAATTGAATAGAATTGAGAATTAATTGCAGCGGTTGAATTGAGCCGTCGGGTATTCAGCGAACCACTTGAGGGTTGCCAACATGGCAGACAAGAAATCTTTCCTTTTGCGGCGTCAGCAAATTGAGGACAATATGCAAACGTTCTCACACCCCTGGAATCCGAAATCCGAAATCTCAGGGACACAAATGGGGCGTTTACTCGGCCTAAAGCGCACCGGAGTCAACTTTATAAAAGTTCCTCCAGGAAAGGAATCCTTTGTCTATCATTCCCACTATCGCGAGGAAGAATGGATTTACATCTTATCCGGCTGCGGAATTGCGGAAATTGACGACGAAGAATTTGAAGTTGGTGCAGGAGACTTCATGGCCTTCCCGACTCCTTCGGTCGCTCATCATTTGAAGAATGTAGGTGACGAAGACTTAGTTTACCTAGCGGGAGGAGAAAACCTCGATATAGAAATTGCCGATTTCCCGCATCTGGGAAAACGCATGTTTCGCCGTGAGGATGCTATTGAAATCTTTGACCTAGAAGATGCTAAGCCGTTTGGAGCACTAGATACTTAATAACGATATTATGCTCTTCTCAATTCATACTTAACTTATCATCAAAGCATATGGATGAGCATTGGGTGCAAGAATATCTTGATGAGTTGGCGCTTGTAGGCAACTAAGTCATAAATGATACTTCTGGATTTGTCAGGCTATCCGGGTTGGAACCCCGTCGCCTGACCAATTAAAGCTAATCCGAACCAGGTTAATCAACCAAGGTTTCTATATTCTGCCGGAAGGCGATTAAGGCGTGCTTGCCTTGATAGTCTTTTATAGACCGAAGGATAGAATCAGATACCTCTTCTAAGAAACAGAATCAGCCCCAGATAGCTGAGTAACCAGCTCAAAGCCTAAGCAATGAGCTGTTCTCTGAAGGTTTTGCACCAAGCGCTGCTGATATTTCTGCTCGTAGGCATCAACACCTAAATCAACAAAATCT
>DATNPC010000748.1:0-2454 GCA_036703375.1 Allocoleopsis sp. | reverse complement strand
CAAGGACTTCCCTTCGGCCAGTTCTTGAGCGATATAAAATGCCCGGTCTTCGGGTGTATCTACCTCAAAGTAGTCTAGATAACGGGGAATCGCAGGATGATCGAGTTGTGCCAGCACTCGGGCTTCCCGTTCAAATAGCTCCAGAACTTTCCAATCCCCCATCTGCCGAAGTGAGAGGGCTTTCAGTGCCACTTGTTGACCGCTTTTCAAGTCTTCGGCTTTGTAGGTGATGCCAACTCCACCTCGTCCTAAAACCTCTACAATCCGATATCGTTCTGCAATAACATCTCCTGGCTGGTGCAGCGCTTCCATATGGCTTTGCTCAACTCCCCTTTGCTGCTCGTTACTATAAACTCAGCATATTTAGGGGAGATTTACGCAAGCAAGTTGCCTATTTGAGAAGCTGGAAGTCTTTAAAAATCGAGGAGAGGGGCAAGGGACAATAGCTCAACTTCGGGGATTCCCTAAACTTCCATAACATCGATTCAGTAATCCTATAAGAACCTCTCCTCGATGCGGCTGCGTTTGCTACCCTGGTCCGCCAATTCTGGCTACCATGTATACACATCTCGACTTCCAGCTAAAAATGCTGCATTTTGCCCCCCTAGCCCCCCAATTTTGGGGGGAACCGGAACTTCAAAGTCCCCCAGAATTGGGGGATTTAGGGGGCAAGTTCACCTCAGACTCAAACCAGAGTACTTGAGTGTACGCGGTAGCCAATTCTAGGGGAAACTAGAACTTAGAGTCCCCCAGAATTGGGGGATTTAAGGAGCTACAAAGATTTCTTTTCTCAAGACGATGCTTCAATCTGCCGCACAGCCGTGAGGGCAGAATAGCTAACGCCAGCAGTCCCTTCACCGGGATGCGTCGAATCTCCCACTAGCCACAGATGCTCGATAGGTGTCCGTGTCGCAAAACCAAACGGCCCAAACGTGGGTATCCGCTGACCAATACCACCAACAACTCCTCGATCGCGTCCTGTATAGTAAGCAAATGTACGGGGAGTTGCCGCTTCTTGGTGGATAATGGTTTCCGGTTTTAAGTAAAAGTATTGGTTGAGACGCGCGATCGTATCTTCGGTATACTGTTGCTTTAATCGCTCGTAATCCTCCTGAGAACCCCGCCACCACATCTGGGTATCGGTAAACGAAGACGCGATAATAGTCGCTTTGCCCTCTGGTGCGCGACCATCCCCAGGATGGCTGACTGAAACAAATAAGGAATTATTTTCCCCAATCGGCCCTTCGTAGTCATAGAGAAACTGAAGATGGGGCGGACATCCGGGAGGAATCGCACTCTGGTCAACGCCGAGATAGATGACAAAAGCACCCGATGCTGGAGGTAATTTATCCACCCGACGCTTGTATCCAATCGGAACCTGTTCTCCTAATAACTTAACCAGATTTTGCACCGTAACGTTGGCAACCACCTCGTCAGCCGCTTCTGTCCAAACCTCTCCAGTTTTCTGGTTGCGAATCGTCACGCTGGTAGCATTGCCACTGGATACTTCAATGCCTTCAACCGTGTGGCGCATTAGCAGCTTACCGCCGTATTTTTCCAATGCTTCAACGAGGCGATCGCTTAGCACCTGCATACTACCCTTAAGATGGTATAACCCTTGCGGTTCGGTAGAAACCCCCAACGCGGTTGCCGCATAAAGCAGCGCTGTCTCATCTGCATTGACTTGGGAATAAAGCTTGAGCTGCAAATCGAGAAACGTTCTCAGACGCTGGTTTTCATAAAGTCCATACCATCGCAATGCATCCCCTACCGTCATGAAAGTGAAGGGTAGGGTAATCGTCGTATCGAGACGAACTGCCGATGTTAGCTGCCACCAGTCCCATAAATTACGCGGTGGCAGGACTGGGTCGCGAGATTGAAACTTCCAACTTGCCTCGAACAGCGTTGCCATCAGTTGCCAAAACGGTTCGCTGCCAGGAAATTGCCGTTGCCGTTCGTTCTTCCATTTTTCTGGGTCGCGCCAGACATTAATCGGTTCTGTTTCACCAGGGAGACACACAGCACAAGCTGGGTCGCAGGGCGTCGCTGCGGGTAAATCAATTTCTAATTCATCAAAAATCCGGTTATGAATGCCACCGGGTTCTAAACCCGCAACCTGAGTAGCGCCAACATCGAACGTAAACCCACGACGCTTAAACGTGGATGCACAGCCTCCCGGCACAAAGGCTTGGTCAAGAACCAGCACTCGGTAACCTCGACGCGCCAGCAGCGCCCCAGCAGTTAGACCACCAATTCCCGCACCAATGACTACGACACGGCGCGATTTACTGTTGCCAACACGACTCCTTGGCATTTATCGTATTTTTACATTTCTTAATAATCCTTATCATAATGATACTGCACTGACCTCAGAATTAGGACAAATTTAACGACCCAAACGACGATGTACCAGTAATAAGCCTTCTGCCTTCTGCCTTCTGCCTAAACTTTTTA
>DATNPC010000747.1:0-7046 GCA_036703375.1 Allocoleopsis sp. | reverse complement strand
AACAACCAACACCCCGGTATCTATTAAGGTTTTTCGTAAAAGGCTTATGTATCTAGGTTAAACACATAAGGCAATAACCAGGCGCGTTTTAAACGCGAGTGGTTTCTGGGTTTTTCCGGTTTAAACCGGAAAACTCTCGCGCTAAAAACGAGAGAGCTTGATGATGTGTATGCAATACATAGGATGTATCCAGTACATACACCCTTTTAGTACACCTGCTCTACCCTAGTAAGAAGTAGATGCACCTTAGTAGCCCCCCTATTAGCCCTGGGGGTTTTTTAATGTCAGTGAGCAGTGAAGAATGAGGCTATTTATCTGCTATTCCCACGAAGACAAAGCGATCGCAAATAAGCTCATTGCCGAGCTGGATGAGTATCACGATTGCTGGATAGATTCAGATGATATTCGCGCCGGGGTAAACTGGCAGCGCTCGATTGATTGGGCAATAGCCAGGTCTGATGTGTTTTTGTTCCTGGCGTCTTGGGAGGCGCTGCGGTCCGAACAGTGTCAGCGAGAAATTGAACTAGCTCTACGTTTACGGCGCAGAATAATCCCATTAGTGCTGGTTAATCCGGTGGTAATGCGTCCCGAACTGTCCAGACTTCAGTGGATTTTTCTAGAGAACTTTGATGATGGGGTGCGATCGCTCCTGGGAGAACTCCGCCCGCTTCATAATTACTGGCAGCTTTTAGCCTTAGTCGAGCTGGCTATCATCATCCTTATGTCTGCGTGGCACTGGGTAAGTGCTAGCAGCTAAAAGAGTATGTAACATGCTTTCTACTCGGTTCAGACTCAGGTCAATGCGATCGAATCGGGCGTCAGCATCCTTGTTTATCTCAGCAATTCCCTGAGACATTTGCTCTTGATTGCGCCGCAAATGAGCAAAATCTCTTTGAGCCGCGTAGCCTTTTTCTACCGCTGCCTTCCAGCGAGTGTATATGGCGGCAACTGCCCCTGATAAGCCGATGATTAGCCCGATGATGGCTGTTACTATCTCGATGTTATCTTTCACTGCTCACTGCTCACTGCTCACTGTAAACGTGGTGCTGGCTCATCTAACGAACCGTCTAAGTCAACCTCGTCCTTGATGCCTTCTTTTGCCCAAGTTTCGCTTTCTCTTAATCTGAATAGTGCCTGTTGGCGTACCGTTCCTGGCTTAAGGTGTTTTCTAATCCAGGCTTCAGCTTGGCAGTAGAGGTCTTCTACTTCCTGCAACTGTTTGAGCTGCTCTGGTGAGGGCGATCGATATCCGTTGAGCATCGCTATTGCTGGGAGTGGGTCGAGCATATACAAGGATGGGAAGCTGTCCAACCTCCCACCCCTTTAATTTAGTCCTTCCCTAAGACCTCTTGGAGGATATAGGTGTAAGGTTTGCCATCTGCGATCGCATCTCGTACCGCTGACAGTTTCTTCCTGGGAACAGCGGCGGACTTATCGCGCCATTTGCCCAAGCTTTTTTCGATGTAGGAATAGCCCCAATACCACAAGCGATCGACTTCGTCATTCTTCACTAACTGCTGTGGCTTGGGTCGCTCTCCGATTCCGTCCCACTTGGGGTAAGTCTGAATCGTCCCTGTCTTGTCAGCGACATTTTTGGTGTACCAATACAGACTGCCAATCTGACGAGAATCTCTCTCTTTAGTTGGGGAAAGCTCTTCATACTGAAAATCACTGAGGTCTTTGAGCTGGTGCCTGGAGTAGCGTTCTGAGCATCTCCCTCCTTTGTTATTCCTCCAGACAATTACAACCTCTTTGTCTGTTGACTCAATGATTTTCCCAGTATTCCCAGACCCAATCAGGCGATCGCCTACCCACCATCGACGCTCTTTCTCAGTAAGGCTTTCAGATTTTTCTAGAGAGAATTCCTGCGAATCACCGTATACGATGATTTGCAGCGATTCGCTCAGCTCTACTGGTGTGCTTCTCTTCGAGACGCTTCGCGAACGCGCGATCGCTTCTATCTCCCAGCGGTTTGCTGTTGCTCCAAGCCATCTAATCGAGTAACCAGAAGCAACAAAACTTTGACCATCCCAGTACTCATCGAGCTGTTCCTCTTCCCAGTTGAGCAGTCGAAGCAGCTCGCTTGTCTTCACTCTCAAGCTCTTTGTACAGCCATTTAACCCACTCAAGGGCAACTCTAGCTTGGGGGATGGTGACGGTTTGGCCTCCGAGTTTTCTGGCTGTAAGCCTGCCTGGGTGCCTTGTCTCGCAACTGATGGAGGGCTGATACTCCTGTACCAAGTGCTGGGGAATCCGTGCAAACAGGCGATCGCCTCGGCGCTCAGCTGTAAGCCAATTTCCTGAATCACGTTGGCTTTCCACCACTTCTCGCACTCTACCAGTCCAGCGTCCCGGCATCCTTTCCCTCGCCCACTTAATAGAGTAGGAAAGGACAAACAATCGCTCTCTCTGGAACTGCGCTCCAAGTTGATCGGCACTCGTGAGGATTGGATTGAGGCTTTGATATCCTCCCAGCTTGAGTCCTCCAATCCACGCTCTAAGTCCTCTATGCTCAAATCCCGCAGGTTGCTCCAAAAGGATGAGCTTGGGTCTGGCTTCTCCAACGCATCTGAGGAACTCGCGGAACATTGCTCCAGACTCTGAAGATAAGTCAGCAATTCCAGTTCTGTCTCCGGCTCCACTGGTGTTTGTACAGGGAAATCCTCCACAGAGCAAATCGTATTTACCTCGGTCTGGGTGGAAGTCTCGGATGTCTCCTCCCCAAATTTGATGCTCGAAGTTTGATTCAAGCACCGCGATCGCGTCTTGGTCGTTTTCAACTGAGATTTTCCAATCAAATCCTCCAATAAGCTGAGCTGCACGGGGGAAGCCTCCTTGTCCCTCAAACAGTCCGCAGGTTTTAATGAGTTCCATGCTCTCAAAGACCTTGAATCAACGACGCTGTATATCTCGTAATCGGCTGCTTTGACCTTGATGTTTTCAGGGTCGCTGGCGTCAAGAACTATTAGTTCTCCTGGTTGCCAATCAGAATCAAGGAGAGCTGTCACGCGATCGCCTTCTCTCCACTTCTGGTCTCTAGAAAAATCAAGGGGTATCTGTGCTGGAGTCTCCTCAACTTCTGGCAAGGCTTGCGACGGGTGGATTTTGTAGCCGTATTTATCAAAGTCTTTAGCGCTGTAAATCCCAAATAAGCCATTGTCCCATCTGATTTTGTACGGCTTAATTGAGGTATAGGAGGTGTGTTCTACAATTCCGACAGACTTTCCACCGGGGGTCAAAATGCGATCGCCTACATTGCAGATAGGAGGTTTCTTTTTACCCATGACTCCCCCCTTGCAACTCTGGATACTTCTCCTGAAGTGCTGCATTAATAGGAGTAGCCAAGGGGCTAAGGCAATCCCAGCATAGGAAGATAATCACCCCAGCTATTACCACAGCTCCAGAATCAACAGGTCCGATCGCTTTGCCGCACTGTTTGCACTCAGCATCCACTGCATCTGAATTGATGTTATGTATCCACTCAGCTAAGAGCTTTTCTAGGTCACTCATGGTTTACCCCCAAAAACTCAGCTAAACCCAGGAGTGCTTCTGCAAACGAGGGCTTGAAGCTAAACCATGGGGCTTTCTCTAATGCCCACCTGATAAAGCCTTCAGGATTCTTGATTTTGTGATGTCCGCCCCGGCGTTGAAAAAGTGCGATCGCTTCCTTCACATCATCTGAATCGCATGTTCCTAGAATTTTTCCGGCGTCCTTTGGCTCAAAATTAATCCCAGCCTTCGCGCACAGTTCTAGATTCTGCTCAAGATTCCCGGTAAGCTGCTCTGGCAACTTCCTAAGAAGAATCTCTGCTGCTGCTGCTTGTCCCCCCTGCGTCGAATTACTGTCGTTTGAGGGCTGTAAATTGGGAATTTGCGATCGCGATTGGGAGATTTTCGGCTTGGAAATGACCGGATAAAGTAGCCGATTGATGGGGCGAAGCGTCCACTTATGCACAAAGTTTGTGAACTTCCGGCAGTTCCGGAGAATACCAGCTTCGATTAACCGCTCTACTGCCTTCTGAATTACACGAAAATCATGTGGTTTGCCCCGCTCCTTGACTACCAATTTCTGGAAGTCTCGCAGGTCAACTATCTCTGTCCTTCCCTCATCTATCTCTTCCTTGAGCCACGCCCACAACTCACGAGCTGTAGGAGTGAGCTTTACCCGAATGGCAAAGCGGTTCATTTTTCCAGCCCAGTCGAGGTTCATGAGCACACCTCCAGGACTGTGATTTTTTTGAGAAACCATTCTGAAGATGGCTCTACTTGAATGGCTCCAGCCTTTTCTAGCTGAGAGAGCGATCGCAATATAGTTCTTTTGTCTAGTCCTTTGCCTCTTGCTTCTTTGATGAATTTGTCAAAATCTCTAAGGTCTATTGGGGAAATTCCTTTAACCTCAGATTCTGAGCAGGTGAAGATTAGCCACTGAAATAGATATACTCCGCTTGCACTTATTGAGTGCTTCGTGCAAAATGCACTATGCTTTTCAGTCCAGGTTAATTGAGTCATAATAGAATCACTTCAATTGATGCCCCGTCGAGAGCGCCTACGAAACTCTCTCGCGGGGCGTTTGCTATTTCCGTAGAGAAATGAATGTCTCGCGCTGCCTTACTCGGCAGGTGATGAGTCGGCTCGATTCCAAGCGCTGGAGAACAGTAAGCGCCTGGGGCTTGCTCACACTTAGCTCCTCTTGAATGCTGCTAATGTGCAAAACTGGCTCGTGGGTGAGCAGTTCCAGCACTTGCTGACAGCGCTCTTTTACGTCCGATACTTCGGTCTTGAAAGATGTTTCAGGCATGGGTTTAACTCCTTTAAAAATCAAGCTCGTAATCCTCGGCTTTGACAAACCACTCCAGTGGAATGCCGTTGCTCTCGCAGGGTTGGTCGGTGTGTCCGTACTGCTGGACTACCTCAAGGACGACGTGTTGCTGCTCGGCGCTCAAAGATAGGGTGATATCTTCCCAGGTCTGTCTGCTTCGTCGATCTACCATCCTGGTAAAATTCCCTTCTTTTTTGAGAACTGCGTTCACGAGTCTGTGAGTTTTTTGGCAACTAAGAATGGCTCTTTTTTCTTCCTGCCAATACCTTTCACGTTCATCTAGGTCTTTTACTGCTGGAGTTTCCAGGATTTCAACTTTGTAGTGACTGATTCCATATTTGGCAAAATTAAAATTCCAGAGCAGTGCTTTTGTAGCTCGATCGCCTCCTGCATTTAGAATGTGTGTTCTTATCCTGTTCCAGAGCGATCGCGTCTGCCCAACGTAGCCCCTACCGTTAGCTGTGCAGATGATGTAATAGATGTACCCAGTGTTTTCAGCACCAAGAATCATTTCTATACTCAGCCTTTTTACGTCTTGGGGTAGCCCGTTGTACCTGGCTAGCAAGTGCCTAAGCTCCCCCACAAAAGAGTGGTTCACTGGAATGTCTTGCGGCATATAATTAACCTGTTACTTGAGCCTCGCTGCTAGTGAAAATGGTGTGGCAGGGCGTTTTATTTTTGGTCAAAAATCCTTGGCAAATGCCGAGAATTTCTCTTAAGCTGGAAGGTGCTAGACCAAGAAACCTATAGAAACTTGGTCGATGTTACAAACAATACAACATTTTGGAACATCTTCCAAGGAGTCAGGTGAATATTTTTCAGAAAAATTTAGCGGTAACTCTCAAGCGATTTGGGCTTCAATCTCGCTGGCTTGCGAAGGAAACTAAGACAGATGAGGGGAGCATAAGTAAATATATCGGGGGTAAGCGAGACATCTATACAGCCACTTTAGAGAAGTGGTATGGGGCGTTACCCGTGGAAGCTCAAGAGCATTTTCTAGAGGCTTGCCTTGAGAAGAAAATCGTGATGAGAGAGCGCTCTTTAACTGAAATGATCGATCGCCTCGACCCAAACAATCCTCAAGACTGCAAGCAGGTAGCTGATGCGCTACGGCTAATTGCAGTAAGGTTTTTTCCTGAACCTCCTACCTCTCAGGATAGAGATTCTATGGAAAACCGTAAAACTACCGATGAATCAAAATATCTGGCATCCTTACAATCCCGATAGAAAGTAAGTTTTGGGTGCCTTATGTCGAGCAACTTAGAGCCGCTGCTTCAGTGCAGCGAGTTCCTTCAATGCGATCGGGATAGATTAGAGTCGCTTCTTTCCCAGATTTCTAACCTGGCTGAGCATGAAAAAGCCCAGTTGCTTCGAGAGCTGCTGGGTAATGAAAACGTGTCTTCGCCTGTTGTCCTTCGCGCGATCAGCTCCGCTGGTGCGCTTCGCGCAATCGCATCTCAGCTTGAGGAGCGGTCTTAATTGTTCGGCTAGTAATGTGTTCCCATGACAAGGCTATAGGGTTAGGGGAGGCTCAACCTCCCCCATTTTTTTAGAGCTGCTGTGCTAACTGCTGGAAGCGATCGCATGTAAGCGATTGGCTTGCTTGAAGGTAATCACTCGGTTCTGAGGGTTGTTAGTCTGCTGCTTTTCACCCATTGCCCCGGCGTCTTTCCATTCATTTTCCTGTGTAAACTGTTCAGCGCGTTTATCTCCTTTGGAGTTCATGTACTGGATGAAGCGGTCTTTACCCTTGCCTTTCTGCTCATCCAAATAAGCGCCAATACCAAAGCGCTCTGCTGCGTCTCTAAAACGGAAGTTCCCCTTTGACAAAAAGGTACAAGCTATGCAGTGAAAGAGTTGGAGACTCAACCGCTTCGGCTCCTACTGGGTACAAATTAAGGAAACTTCCAACAAATCTAACGCTTTTTGTTGGAGTGGAGTCGGTTGAGTAATTTTCTCGAACCTTAAAGAAGCTTCCAGTCCATTAGACTGGAACTTATTTTTGACAATCGTCGCTAAATCAGCCATTAAAGTCCGAAAACTATGAACAGGTAACTTTTCGGATGTCTGTTTAGTGGCGGCCTTAGCGCGGGCTTTCTTTGAACGCTTAGCTGGAGCTACAACTGAACTTTGCTCTGCCGGTTCAACTGTGACTTTTTCATCATCAAACAGAAGTGGAGCTAAAGCTTTTCTCATGTGCCACTCCACATAATAAGCTAGCATACAC
>DATNPC010000746.1:0-7431 GCA_036703375.1 Allocoleopsis sp. | reverse complement strand
TTGCCTTTGAATCGGCTGGAACATCTCAGTGGTGTAAGCTCCCGGCTTATGCTGCCAGTCGCTTAGAGGCTTATATTGGCATGCCCGTAATTGTCGCGGGTCAAGTTTACGGCACCTTAAGTTTTTTCAGCCGCCAAGTGCGCCCTTATCCCTTCAGCGCAGGAGACAAAGAGTTGTTAAAGCTGATGGCGCAGTGGGTCGGAGCGCTGTTAGAACGTCAGCAGTCAGAGGAAGAATTGCGGCAATCGGAAGCGAGATTTCGAGAAATCGCTCAGAGGGAGGCTTTGCTCAATCAATTAGCCAGTCAGATTCGTCGTTCTCTCGACCTCAATACAATTTTGGAGACGGCAGTGCATGAGATTCGCAATTTATTGCAGATCGATCGCTGTTTCTTCTTATGGTACCGACCAGAACCCGTTCAATCGGTTTGGGAGGTTGTGGCGGAATCTCGCAGTGCTTCGTTTCCCAGCTTGATCGAGTATCGCATTCCGATTACGACCTTTGGACCTTTGACGACCAGGGTCTTTAATAAAGAAATTGCTCGTGTCGATAATGTGCGATGCTTGACTGACCTAACCGAGCAAAAGTTCTTCTTTGGTCTCGGTTACACCGCTCTGTTGGCACTACCCATCCATACTACATCCGGTCAAATCGGTGTCGTTACCTGCGGTCACTCTGGCGGCCCAAGACCTTGGCGCGATGAGGAAGTAGAGCTGCTACAATCTGTTGCTGACCAACTTGCGATCGCAATTGACCAAGCCGAACTCTACAAACAAAGCCGTGCGTCGGCAGCAGCAGCAACCGAACAAGCAAGCAAACTCGCCCAAGCCTTGCACGAACTCCAACAAGCTCAAGCCCAACTCGTGCAAAGTGAAAAGATGTCCTCTTTAGGTCAACTGGTGGCTGGTGTCGCCCACGAGATTAATAATCCCGTGAGCTTCATCTACGGCAATCTCACCCACGTCAATGCCTATATCCAGGACTTGTTCGATCTGATCCAACTCTACCAGGAATCGTATCCTCAACCTGGAGAGGCGATTCAATCGCTCCTCGAAGACATTGAACTCGATTTCATTAAAGAAGACTTGCCCAAAATCTTAACGTCGATGAAAATGGGAGCCGATCGCATTACTCAGATCGTGCATAGTTTGCGGCGGTTTTCGCGACTGGATGAAGCGGAGATGAAATGGGCAGACCTGCACGAAGGTTTGGATAGTACTTTACTGATTCTCTCGCACAACCTGAGCGCCAAATCCCCTCGTCCCAGGATTGAGGTCATTCGGGATTATGGAGACTTACCGATGGTGCAATGCTACCCCGGACAGCTCAATCAGGTATTTATGAATATATTGAGTAATGCGATCGATGCGATCGATGACCATAATAAAGAACGGTCGCCGGAAGACATTAAAAATCAGCCCAACACGATTCGGATTCGCACCGAGGTCAGCGATAATGAAAACGCGATCGTTCGGATTATTGACAATGGTCCAGGGATGACCGAGGAAGTAAGCCATCGCCTATTTGAGCCATTTTTTACAACGAAACCCGTTGGTCAGGGAACTGGGTTAGGACTGTCGATTAGCTACAAAATTGTTGTCGAGAAACATCACGGTCAATTGCAGTGTTTTTCCTCCCCAGGTCAGGGTGCAGAGTTTATGATTAGGATTCCCATTCAGCAAAATGTAGAGGATTAAAAGATATCGTTATAGATTAAATATAGGTAATAAAAGTTTATCAAATAAATTTAAGTTTCTTGTTTTATCTTTACGCTCTCAATTCTCCTAAAGTTAAGTAGATGTGCATTTAAATCGCAGACTTTCAGATTTTGGTAAAAACAATCAATCCCTTTCCCCATCTTCCTATCACCCAGTCTCCCTGTCAGCATCAACCAGTCAATTAAAGGCTTAACAGCTTACACAATGAATTTACTGTCGGACAATCATATTGCTGCTCGCTGCGGACTGCAATTGATGATATAAAGTAAGTGTTTAGCCCTAAGCGACTGCGTACCTAATACGACATAATCTATATTCAGGATTCAAGTTTTCTATTCGCGGTCAATAGCAACAGACAACTGACCGCTGACCACTGACAACAAAAACTTTATGGCTTTTCAGGTTATTTTTTAACAAAAAGTTATTTAAAACGGGTCAAGGGTGTAAAACTATGCAGGCAAAGGCTCCCAATTGGAAGGTCGGAGATATCATCCTCGATCTTTACAAAGTTACCGGGGTCTTGGGTGAAGGCGGGTTTGGCACTGTTTATAAGGTGCGTCACCAAGGTTGGAATATTGACCTAGCGATGAAAAGCCCGAAGCCGGAAACGGTTGAAGAAGTCGGGGGGGTGGAGAATTTTGAGCGGGAGGCAGAGACGTGGGTCAACTTAGGTCTGCATCCCCATATTGTTAGCTGTTACTACGTGCGATGCATTCAAGGCCGTCCCTTGGTGTTTGCCGAATATATGGCAGGGGGAAGCTTGCAAGATTGGATTGGCGATCGCAGACTATATGCAGGTGGGGTGTCAGCATCGCTAAAACGTATCCTGGATATTAGTATTCAATTGGCTTGGGGGCTGCATTATGCCCACGAGCAGGGATTAATCCATCAGGATGTGAAGCCAGCGAACGTAATGCTGACTTCTGAAGGCGTGGTTAAGGTGACAGATTTTGGTCTTGCCAAGGGACGAGATATCGCCGCTAAAATCGATTTCTCCTCCATCTCGTCTTATCAAGAAATTGGGGAGGACGTTGTGGATAACACGCTCTTGGTTACGGGTAGTGATGCCATGACTCCCGCCTATTGCTCGCCCGAACAGGCAAACCGACAAACCCTGACTCGACGCAGCGATGTGTGGAGTTGGGGGTTGTGCGTACTGGAAATGTTTCAAGGCGGACGAACCTGGCAGATTGGCACTGTAGCGGCGGCGGCGTTGGAATTTTATTTGCACAGAAGGCAGGAAGACTCCGCAGGGACATTTACAGGAGATGCGCCCCCGATGCCCAGTGAAGTCGCTCATTTGCTGCGGCGTTGTTTTCGCGAAAATCCAGATGAGCGCCCGCGTCATATGTTGGATGTAGCCAATGAGCTGGAACGAATCTACCAACAGATAACAGGGAAAACTCATCCGCGCTCGGAAATCATTGCCGGTAAAGATATTGCTGACAGCCTCAATAACCGAGCTGTGTCGCTATTGGACTTGGGCAGGCAGGCAGAAGCTTTGCAGTGCTGGGAGCGAGCGCTTCAGATACGACCGCAACATCCGGAATCCACGTATAACCGAGGTTTATGGCTGTGGCGACAAGGAGCCAGACTCGGCGACGATATGACCTTAGTCAGAGAGCTTGAAGAGGTGCCGAGGTCACAGATAGAGGATTGGGTCGCCCATTATCTCCTAAGTTTGGTGCATTTAGAGCGGGATGATTGCGAGGCGGCGATAAAAACGTGGAATGGCATACAGGGTGCGTATGCCCAGCATAAAGAAGTCCAGGCGGCACTGGTGCTGGCTCAAGTGCGCTTGTCAAACTCGAAGCGGCTTCTGCATACCATTGAAGTCGGTCAAGGACACCTAGCCTGCCTGAGTGCAGACGGTCAATTTGCTGTATCTGGAAGCGATGACTGTACTCTGAAGCTGTGGGACGTTGCCACGGGTCGCTGCCTGCGTACTTTCAAAGGACACACGGCCTTGGTGAGTGCGGTCTGTTTGAGTCCAGACGGTGAATTGGTCGTGTCTGGCAGCGATGACTATACCCTAAAACTGTGGGAAGCGAGTACGGGCCGTTGCCTCGGTACCTTGACCGGACATATCGCCTCAGTCAACTCAGTTAGCTTAAGTGCGGACTGCCGCTTGGTCTTATCGGGTAGCCGCGATAAAACGATGAAACTGTGGGAGGTGAGTACAGGCCGCTGCTTGCATACGTTTGCAGGACATACGTCTGGGGTGAAATCAGTCTGTTTGAGCGAGGACTGCCGCTTTGCCCTGTCTGGCAGCAGCGATAACACCCTCAAGCTGTGGGAGGTGAGTACGGGGTTATGCCTACCGACGTTTGAAGGCATTAGAAACCGGGGAACTTGGGTAACTTCAGTCTGTTTGAGTGGAGACTGTCAATTCGCTCTGTCTGCCAGCAGTGACAATACTCTCAATCTGTGGGAGGTGAGGACAGGCCGTTGCCTCCGTACTTTTGTAGGACACATGGACTCAGTTACCTCCGCTTGCCTGAGTCAGGACTGCCGCTTTGCCCTGTCTGGCAGCAGCGATAACACCCTCAAGTTATGGGAGGTGAGTACGGGTCGCTGTCTCCGGACGTTTACAGAACACACCGCCTCAGTGACGTCAGTTAGCTTGAGTGGGGACGGTCGCTTCGCGTTGTCGAGAAGTCGCGACGGCACGATGAAGCTGTGGGCAGTCTCTGGCGACCCGAATCCTTATCTCGCGCCAATGCGGTTGTCCCGTCCCCTGACCACCGAAATCCTGTTCTCGATTCGTTTGGCTTATCAGCGGGAATTGAAACTAGCGCTAGTTGCGTTGGATAGACGTGACTATGTATCAGCCGCTCAGCATCTTCGCAAAGCGCGATCGCAACCAGGATACAGCCACCGAGGAGAAGCCGTCAACGCATGGAGCAAGCTCTACGTCTATTTGCCGCGCAAGACATTCCTAGGCGGATGGGAGAGTACCACATTTGCCGTAGACGCGGATGGCGCATACTCAGTCGCTCTATGTCGAGACGGTCGCTTCGCCTTGTCTGGAAGCCAGGACTGTACGTTGAAGCTGTGGGAGATTGCCACAGGTCGCTGCCTGCGTACTTTTGCAGGACACGCTGCCTCGGTGAAGTCAGTCGCTCTCAGTCGAGGCTATCGCTATGCCCTGTCGGGTAGCGATGACTGTACTCTGAAGCTATGGGAAGTCGCCACAGGTCACTGTCTCCGTACCTTTGAAGGACATATCGCCTCGGTGAAGTCAGTGGCCTTAAGTGCGGACTACCGATTTGCCCTATCAGGTAGTCATGACTTTACCCTAAAACTGTGGGAGGTCGTAACCGGTCGTTGTCTGCGGACGTTTGAAGGACACGCAGACCGCGTGAGGTCAGTAGGTTTCAGTGTGGACTGCCGATTTGCCCTCTCTGGTAGCGATGACGGCACGCTGAAACTGTGGGAAATCGTCACAGGTCGCTGCCTGCATACTTTTGTAGGACACACCGGTGCGGTGAACTCCGTGAGTTTCAGTGTGGACGGTCGCTATGCCCTCTCGGGTAGCCAGGACTGTACGTTGAAGCTGTGGGAAATCGCCACGGGTTGCTGTCTCCGTACCTTTGCCGGACACAGCGGTGCGGTGAACTCCGTGAGTTTCAGTGTGGACGGTCGCTATGCCCTCTCGGGTAGCCAGGACTGTACGCTGAAGCTGTGGGAAGTCGCTACGGGTTGCTGTCTCCGTACCTTTGCCGGACACACTAGGGCGGTGAACTCCGTAGTATTGAGTGCGGACTGCCGTTTCGCCTTGTCTGGGAGTAACAAGACGCTGAAACTGTGGGTCTTAGACTGGGAACTGGAAGACCGCAAGCCTACTGACTGGGATGAACGAGGACGACCCTACTTAGAGGCGTTCTTAACCCAACAAACACCTTACGCGGCAGCCTTACCAGAAGACCGCTCGCTTTCAGAAGAAGAAATTACCTTAACGCTCACTCGCTATGGTAGTCCCGCTTGGACCCAAGACGACTTCCAAAACTTGATGTACACTCTCGGCTGTGCAGGTTACGGCTGGTTGCGCTCGGGTGGCGTGCGCTATCAGTTGGAAACAATGGCAGGGATTGCGCCCAAATCGCCATCCCTCGTCGAGAATACTGTTGTAGCCGCAGAGTCCTACAGCTCGCCGTTAGCAAGAGAAGAAGCAACAGAAGTGCTGAGGGACAATCAAGCCTCAGTCATGCCGCCGATTTCCCAGACATCGGCAAAAGTCATCCTCACCGTTACGCAAGGCAGTATTAAAGGTCAGGAATTTATCTTTAACTCCCGTTGTACTTGCATAATCGGTCGTGCCAAAGACTGCTATCCCCAGCTACCCAACGACGACGCCCATCGGACAATTTCTCGCTACCATTGCCTCCTCGACATCAACCCACCCGATATCCGCGTGCGCGACTTTGGCAGTCGCAACGGCACCTACGTCAATAACAAAAAAATCGGACAGCGCCAATTCGACCAAACTCCAGAAGAAGCGGCTCAGTTCAACTTCCCAGAGTATGACTTAAAAGCAGGCGACATCATCCAACTCGGTAACACCCTGTTCCAAGTCAACATCCACATTGAAGGTGAGAAAACGCCGTCTCCCGAGCTATTCGAGGCACATGCCTCTACAACTAAGATAAAAACTGAGACGCCACCGTTTTCAGCGATTATGCAAGACTTACTGGAACAGGCGAAAGCTGGTGAAAGCAAGCTACTAGCAATTCAAGGCTATACAATTTTGAGAGAGTTAGGTCAGGGAGGATGCGGAGCTGTTTATTTAGCTCGCCATGAGCAAAGTGGCGAGCAAGTAGCGCTGAAAATCATGTTGCCCAAAGTCGCGGTTAAGTCCAAGGCGAAAGAGATGTTCCGGCGCGAAATCGAGAACAACAAAGCCTTGCAGCATCCCAATGTCGTCCAGCTTCTGGATTACGGTGACGACAATGGCACCTTTTTCTTCACCTTAGAATATTGTGACGGTGGCAGCGTAGTCGATTTAATGCAGCAACGAGGCGGAAAATTATCCGTTGACGAAGCCATACCCATCATCTTGCAAACCCTAGACGGTTTAGAATACGCGCACAATGCCGAAATCCCCTGCGTCAAACGCGCTGATGGCACCCTTGGCAAGGGTCGAGGTTTAGTACATCGCGACCTCAAACCTCATAATATTTTACTGTCTCACAAGAATGGCTCCCGCGTTGCCAAAATCGCTGACTACGGATTAGCCAAAGCGTTTGACCTAGCGGGTTTAAGCGGTCAAACCATGAGCGGTACCAGCGCAGGCACACCGACGTTCATGCCCCGACAGCAGGTGATTAGTTTCAAGTATGCTAAGCCAGAGGTAGATATCTGGGCAACAGCTGCTTCGCTCTACAATATGCTTACTGGCACATATCCTCGTGACTTCACAAAGAAAGACCCATTTCTAGCCGTATTGCAAACTAGCCCCGTGCCTATCCGCCAACGAGATGATTCGATTCCGCAAGCACTGGCAGAGTTAATTGACTTGGCACTGGTGGACAACCCCGACATTCACTTCAAAAATGCGGCTGCCTTCAAACGTGCGCTGGAAAGTGTGCTGTCGTGAGCAGTGACCAGTGACCAGTAAACAGTGACCAGTGACCAGTGACCAGTGACCAGTGAACAGTGACCAGTGACCAGTGACCAGTGAACAGTGACCAGTGACCAGTGAACAGTGACCAGT
>DATNPC010000745.1:0-7085 GCA_036703375.1 Allocoleopsis sp. | reverse complement strand
TAGGATGGGTTTGGCATCAAAAATTTTGGCTAGGGTTATTTCACGGCATTCAACCGACTTGGTTCGTTGGTCTTTTATCGGTTCTCATTCTCGATTTCTACCGATATCGCTGGCATGTCTTGATGCATCAGCTTCCTTTAGGATGGAGATTTCATCGAGTGCATCATTCAGATCAGACGCTAAACATTTCGACGGCCTATCGGTTGCACCCCTTTGAGACCCTGCTGTCTTATATACCGCTGGTGTTTTTGATATGGCTGTTTGGCATGAATCCCGTTTATGTAGGAATTTACGAAATTGTATTTTCCCTTGAATTAATTTTCCACCATAGCAACTATGCCCTGCCTTTAAAGCTCGATCGCTTTCTCAGCTATTTCGTTATTACGCCCAACATGCACCGGGTTCATCACTCTCAAATCGTAGAAGAAACAGACTCGAACTTCGGCAGTTTATTCAGTATATGGGATTGGGTATTTGCAACGAGGCGCTATCACCGAAATACCCGCTCGATTAAACTCGGTTTAATTGAGGAACGCAGGCAACTTAATATTGTAGATTTATTAACCTTACCCTTTGGAGGCTGATTTTTCCAAATCTCTAGGTAGTCCATGCGATTTTTATTTTGAAGTACTGACTTAAATGTTTGATTCAGCTTTATGCCATCGCACGCTTACTAAGCTGCCTGTATTCGTCTCTTTTAATCATTTGAGTTTTCCTAAAGTAGTATTCCTCGTAGGAATACTACTAGTGTTATATTTTGGCGTTCGTTATTTGCTCCAAAATGTGCGCTTAAAACGTTGGTTCCGCAAACCGTTAGTTATTTTTCTACTATTTGTTCTGACTGCAACTTTCCCCTTCGCTATATTTTTTTCTGATAAAGCGATTGCTGCGCTCATGCCACCCGATCCTGGTACAAAAGCTGATGCCATTGTTGTACTAGGTCGAGGATGGGAACTGTATCATCGAATTGAGGTGGCGGCCGATCTTTGGGAAGCTAAGCGAGCGCCGAGAATTTTTATTAGTGGGGTGAGCGATGCTCCCATTTTTATAGAGCTTCTGGAAGGCAAAGGTATTCCCAATCGCGTACTCGATGGTGAAAATTGTTCGATCACCACGCAAGAAAATGCCTTGTTCAGTGCCGCTATTTTACAAACACAGGGAATTCGTCGAATTATATTAATTACTGACCCGCCCCACATGTTGCGATCGCTGCTCGTATTCCGCGCTCAAGGGTTTGAAGTAATTCCCAAGCTCAGTCCCTTCCCACCTTACCTTGGGTTTAAAACAGAAACCTTTATTACGCTAAGAGAATACATGGGGTTCATCGGTTATGGAGTGCGAGGGTTATTTTTCCCGCAGCCATCGATCGAAGACAGTAATCCCGAGCTAGCGCCACTCATCCGGGCAGCTAAACAGTACGCTCAACAACGAAGTTTTTAGGCCTCCGTCGTCCCACCTCGCTGATTAAGAAACCGCAACCTGAGTCATTTCCTCTGGAGTTAAGTGAGAGTGAATCACCTCTCCGTCGCGGAACCATACAATGCGTTTGGTCAGACGAGCAACATCGGGTTCGTGAGTTACCATCACAACAGTAATACCACTGGCATTCAGCTGAGTGAAGATATCCATCACCTCATGAGTGGTACGAGAATCCAACGCCCCAGTTGGTTCATCGGCTAAGAGTAGAACCGGTTTATTCACAATAGCGCGAGCGATCGCTACCCGTTGCTGTTGTCCTCCAGAAAGTTGGTTGGGCTTGTTCTTCATGCGGTTTTCCAACCCAACTCGCGTCAATGCTTCGGCAGCCCGCTCTCGTCGTTCGTTGGTGGGAACCCCTGCATACACCATCGGCAGCATCACATTTTCCAACGCTGTTAGCTGAGGTAAGAGGTGAAATTGCTGGAAGACGAACCCAATCTTGACGTTACGAATCTTGGCTAAGTCGTCATCGGCTAAATGAGCGACATCGACATTATCCAGGTAATAGTCTCCCGATGTCGGTCGATCCAGACAACCAATGATATTCATTGCCGTGGACTTCCCCGATCCGGATGCCCCCATAATTGAGCAATACTCCCCCTGCTCAACAATCAGGTTGACACCGTTGAGGGCATGAACTTCCGTGTTGCCGATACCGTAAGTCTTGGAGATGTCCTCTAATCGAATAATCGCAGATTTTCTGCTAGGACTGAAGACATTGGAGTCGGAGCTAAATTGGTTTTGCATTTTAACTAATGGGGAGTTTGAGGGGCTGTAAGTCCCACACTGTACCCGTAGGGTCAGCGTCGGGAGAATGTCACGCACTTCTGAGCGCAACAATCGGGTCTAGTTTCGCCGCCCGCCGTGCTGGTACGACACCAAAGAATAGTCCAATCCCACCAGAGACGCTAACAGCGAGGAGAATTGCCACAGGGGAAATTCCAGCTTTTAATGGAGTCAAAGTACCGACTAGCAGCGTACCCCCAACACCTATTAGGGTACCGACAAGACCTCCTGCCGCCGAGAGAATCACGGCTTCAATCATGAACTGAAGCAGAATGTCTCGCTCTCTAGCACCGATCGCTTTACGCAATCCGATTTCTTGGGTACGCTCGGTTACGGAAACTAGCATAATGTTCATGACGCCGATGCCACCCACGAACAGGGAAATCCCTGCGATCGCGGCTAGCATGAGCGTTAAAGCTCCTGAAATGGTATTGACAATTTGCAGGACATCCTTTTGGGAATTGACCACAAAATCATCTTCATTCGCAATCTTATGCCGCAACCGGAGCAGATTTTCAATCTGAAACTTCGCTGCCCCAACGCTATCTTGAGATTTCGCCGAGACGGAAATAAAGCTGACTTCCATTCCGTAAGGAGACGTTCGTCCAATCAGCCGATTCGCCATCGTGTTTAGAGGGATATAGGCAATTTCATCCTGGTTATTTCCCAGAAAGGAACCCTTCGATTCCATGACACCCACAACCTGAAAGCTGACATTTTTAATTCGCACCTGCTCGCCAATTGGGTCTTTACTCCCAAATAATTTTTCTGCTAATTCAGAACCTAGAATGGTTACTTGGTTATTTCGCTTCAGGTCTAGTTCTGTAATGAACCGCCCTTTAGCAACATCAAAACTGCGAACGGTGAGAAACTCAGGTGTCGTGCCGGAGAGTGAGGCATTGGTGTTTTTACTACGGTAGGTGATTAACTGCCGAGAACTAATCTGAGGAGCCACGGCAGAAACTGTGGGTACCTGAGTCGCGATCGCTTTAGCATCTTCATAAACCAATGTCTTCGGTAAATCGAGAGTACTACGACGAGTTTCACCAGAACCCGGAGCGATAAACAATACATTTGGGCCTAGAGACTCGAACTGTTCTGATGCCAGCTTCTGCGCTCCCTGACCAATGCCAATCATGGCAATCACTGAAGCATTGCCAATCACAATGCCCAACATGGTTAGGCTGCTACGCAGTTTATTCGCAACCAGCGTAGTGGTTGCCATTTTAACGCTTTCTAAAATATCCATTTGACTAACGAAATTTTATAATTCATAATTCATTACGACCCAGCTTTCTCTTTGGGTCTATAGTCTTTGGGCAAGTCAATAAATACTCGTTGACCTGGCTTCAATCCCTCTAAAACTTGGGTTTGGTCTTGGAGCGTTGGCCCAATAGTTACGAGTTGGAACTTCGGCTGATTCTTCGCATCAGGAACCATGACACCGGTTTTCCCATCCTTGGTCACGATCGCAACCGTTGGAACAATGAGAGCATTGTTGACTTGTTGACCCAAAAACGTCAGGTCAACATTCATACCCGATCGCAATTCTGTTTGACCCGTGAGCAACGCGACGCGAACTTGGAACGAGGTGACATTTTGTTCGACTACCGCTTCCGGTGCCACCAGTCGGACACGACCCTTAAAAACTTTGTCGGGAAAAGCATCGGCTACAATTTCTACTGACTGTCCGGGTTTAATCTGTCCGATATCGACTTCTGGAACTTCGGCGCGAATCTCCAGTCCTTTTGCGATCGCAATAATAGAGGTTGAAGTCGCCGAAGCCGTACTCGATGCTGAAGTGGTTGGCGTAACAAAAGCCCCCTCCGTCGCATATTTTTGCGTGACAATCCCAGAAAATGGAGTCCTAATCACGGTATCTTGAAGCTGAACTTGCGCGGCTTGTAACTCGGCTTTCGCAGCTTCAACCGCTGCCTTCGACTGAGCAATTTCTTCCGGACGCGTGCCATTTTGCAACCGTTGTACCTCGGCTTGGGCTTCAGCAACAGCGGCTTCAAGTTGGTCAATTTCAGGGTTAGTCCCAGATTGGACGTTTTTTAGTCGCTGTTGGGCTTCCTCAAGTGCCGCTCTAGCATTGCGTTCGTCCGTTAACGCTTCGTCCCGTTTGTCTAGCGCAACCGCTCCTTCATCCGCTAAATTGCGATAGCGGTTTGCCCTGACTTGGGCTAAATCGAGTCGGGATTGAGCGGCTTTTACTTGCGCTCTTGCCTGGTCAACTTCTGAAGGGTTTCCAGCACGCGATTGGTTCAGGCGAGCTTGGGCTTGCAACAAACGCGCTTGGGCGGAGCGAATTTCTTCCGGGCGACTACCGGAAATTCCTTCTGCTAAACTAGCTTGGGCTTTGCTCAGGTTGGCTTGGGCTTGAGCGACTCGCGCTTTGGCATCTGCATCTTCCATCCGAGCAACGACTTGTCCCTGCTCTACCTTGTCTCCCTGTTCGACGTAGAGTTGAGCTAAACGACCGGAGGTTTTAGGACTGAGGTTAACGCTTAGAATCGGTACCACACTTCCACTAGCGGTGATGCGTAGGGTGATAGTTTGCGCTTGGGCGGGTACCGTCAGTTTAGTTAGGTCAATTTGAGGTGTCCTTGCTTTCATCGTAAAGTAACCTACACCACCCACCCCCACCAGACCAGCCGCTAGCAACCCCACCAGCCAAGGGAGCGGTCGTTTAACTTTACCAATTCGTGGAAGTTCCATGGGTGAGGTTTTTGTATCTGGCTTAAATAAAGAAACGGGCATTAGTTAGTTACTGTGTAATCAGCTTGGCTAGTTGCTATGTAATTAGCTTGGCACGAGCGACTCAGTCTTACTTCAATTCCATCAGTCAGGAGGGCAGGATGACTTCCCCCAGATGGGTAAACTTGCACCAACTAGGATTTAGAGAGTCACTTCATACTTGTTCATAGTACCTGTAGTCCTTGCACAGCTCGGTTGTATTGCCGATCGCTAGCTGTACGGAATTCCGAAGTCAGAAGACTTGTTGCTCTACTACCAATTGGGTTTGAGTTTGACATTTATTCTCTAATTGTTTCTCCCATAAATCGGGAGATTGGGAGGTCTATCTGTGATATTAGAAAAGCCAATTAGCATAAAAAGGTAAAAATAAAATCAGATAACAATTATTAAATATCAGGCTCTTTTTGTCTGGTTCAAAAATATTTTTGGTGAGGCACATGTGATAGGCTATTTTCCAACACAAACACATAACGAATGCGTTCTCATAGAGCAGCGTCGTGGAATTGAACTCATTGACTTGAACGATTACTTGGTTCTTGTGCAAGCACCGATTGAGCAGGTAGGGCAAGCTTTATGCTGGACGAGAACTGTGACTCGCTGGGAGCGTGATGCTTTGGAGCAGATGGATTGTATGACCCTATTCTCGTGAGCTAAGGTGAGTTTTCGGTCAAGATTTCTGCAACAATCGGGTTGATTATGCGCTAATTTAGCTGAAGACCCCTTCCTTATTGTCTTTCGAGGCTGCACCGTGCCTAAACATATTCCTTTATTTTCTATTCTTGTTCTTCTAGGTTTACTAAATGTACAAGCCCCCGTTTCTGCACAGGCGCTCGTGCCTTATACCATACAGTTGGATGCCAAGGAATTGGAGCAACAGGGCCTAAGCCTAGCTCAGGATGCGATTCAGCTGGTGCGCTTTCAGCAATACGATCTAGCACTCCCGAGAGCCGAACTATCGACTCAACTAGCTCCCAAGGCCTATCAGACTTGGTTTATCTTGGGCAGTTTATACGTGCAAACCCAAGAAGTGGATAAGGGGATTGACGCTTTGCTCCGCGCTAAAGCCCTGGCACCAAACGAGCCAGGAATTTTATTTACATTAGGGTCAGCACGCTTTCAAAAACACGAGTATGACAAAGCGATCGCGGACTTGGAAGCTGGGTTAAAGCTCAAACCTAATGTTCCAGAAGCGCTATTTGACTTGGGAAATTCTTACTACATGCTCAAACAGTTTCCTAAAGCGATCGCTCAGTACGAAAAAGCTGTCGCTCAAGAAAAAAATTTCTGGCCTGCGATTAATAACATTGGGTTAGTGAAGTACGAACAGGGCGATGTGAAAGGAGCGATCGAAAAGTGGCAGACGGCACTGGCAATGGACGATCAAGCGGCTGAACCTCGCTTGGCTGCCGCAGTGGCGCTCTATGCTCAAGGCGAGCGCGAGAAGGGCATTTCACTGGGAGAGGCGGCAATTCGCATAGACAGTCGCTACGCTGACCTTGACTTTTTGAAGGAAAACCTGTGGGGCGATCGCCTGCTGGCTGAAATGAAAAAGTTTCTCCAAGTCCCCAGAATCCAAGCTTCCATTGCCCAAAATCAAGGGCAATCTTCGTCAACACAAACCCCCTCTCAGTAGAGATTCTCTTGAGTTAACTCTAATGTTCAGTTAACGGTCTCATCGCTGATAGGATGTATATACTCGGCACGGGCATCAACTGAGCTTTTGATTGAGCTGTCATCTATCAGCTATAAGATGTTGACCCAAAGCTGAACGCCCAAAACTGACCGCCCGAAGTATAGCTCCAGTCTTTTGGACAGGCGATTTGACGTGAGATATCTCTACACTAGCAATAGGTAGTCAACCACGAGACTTAGATACTCATGCCCTACCTCTTGCCGAAATGGTCATTGAATAGTACATATGTACTTGGTAGATGTCTAAAGCATCAGCCGTTTTGGCTGAAGTTGAAGGAATCGATCCGACCGCATGAAGGGGTTGGACCAAGCAGTGGGGGGAAATGGCTTTATGTCTCTGTCTCGTTTGGCAGCAGTGCCAAGATTTG
>DATNPC010000744.1:0-8637 GCA_036703375.1 Allocoleopsis sp. | reverse complement strand
TTCACTGATACTGTCAAAAATTACATGGGGTGGCATATCGCTTCTAGTATTGATTGCAGCTACTGATAGTGGGAAGCTTTAATTAAATCGTTCCCAATCTAGCCTCTAGCGAACCTCGACGAACAGTTCACTAACTATTCGTTTTCATCCATGAGTGAGAAATTAAAGGCAATCCTAGGTGAGTTGCGATCGCGCTTTGAAGAAATATACGGCGATCGCTTAGTCAAAATGGTGCTATTTGGCTCTCAAGCGCGGGGTGATGCCGATGCGGGTTCTGATATTGACGTTCTAGTTGTTCTCAAAGGACAGGTCAACCCAGGTGAGGAAATCAAAAGAACCAGTCAGGTTGTAGCAGATTTGTCACTCCAGTACGATGAGGTGCTCAGTCGCTTGTTTATGGACGAATATCAGTTCATTCATCGTAACAGTCCACTTTTACGAAACATTCGTAAAGAGGGAATACTACTGTGACAGATGAGCAGCTAGAGTTACTTCTCAAGGCACGTCAAAGTCTTTCGGCTGCAAGACTACTCCTAGAAAATAGCTATCTAGACTATGCAGCATCCCGCGCCTACTACTCAATGTTTTACATTGCCGAGGCATTTCTAGCTGGTGAAGGGATGTCTTTCTCTAGTCATGCGGCAGTGATTGGCGCTTTTGGTAGGGAATTTGCCCGTACTGATAGAGTACCAACTGAGTTTCACAGATTCTTAATTGATGCACAGGACTTGCGAAATGCAGCAGACTATGGACAGCTCAATGCTATTACTGTTGAACAGGCTACCGAGCAGATTACTCATGCCGAGCAATTTTTGGAATTAGCTCAAAACTGGATCGGGACTCTACCACCCAACTCATAACCAAAAGCGATCGCCTTTGGCACCAGCGAAGCCGATCGCATCTTTGGTGTAGAAGAATATTAATTGGTTTAGAAGAATATTATTTGGTGTAGAAGAATATTATGTTTATGACCCAGACACAGTAGATTTGATTGGCTGGCTGCGCTCTGGAAAAGAATTAGATGTTATTGAAGAAATGAACGGTTGGGTTAGCCCCCGTATTGGGATAAGGTTTCAGCTAACATCTGACAACCTAGAAATTTTTGCACCCTCAGGAGAACGCTTCTTGTCTTTTGTGGAACTAGCTCAACTGAGGGAACAGGAACGCCAACGTGCCGAGCAGGAGCGCCAACGTGCAGATGAAGCATTGACTCAGTTGGAACAGGAAAGGCAGCGCTATCAAGCCTTAGAGTCGCTCCTGCTAGAACGTGGGATTGACCCAAATCAGTTGTGACGTGCAGTGCCTGCTCAAGCGCTGAAATACTTCGCCACTGGGTGATAAGTGATAATCGCCGTTGTCGATTGTTCTGGATATAGCTGTTCGCTTTCATCCATATATAGATTAATGCGATCGCTTCCCAACAACTCCAACTGCTTATACTGGTCTTGAATATTTGGACAAGCTGGATAGCCAAAACTATACCGAGAACCTTGATATCGTTGAGCCAACATATCCCGAATATTGTCCGGTTCCTCACTCCCAAAGCCCAACTCCCGACGAATTCGGGCGTGCGTCCACTCTGCCAAGGCTTCCGCCGTCTGCACCGCTAAGCCGTGGAAATATAAATAATCCTTGTACTGATTCGAGTCAAACAGCTTCTTCGCAAACTCTGTAGCAACTTCCCCAACCGTCACCGCCTGCATCGGGAACACATCAATCATCCCAGACTCCTTCGGCGCAAAGAAATCAGCAATGCACAAACGACGCAAAGAACGCTGCCGAGGGAACTCGAAGGTTGCGACAACCCCTTCTTCTCCCCCCCTTACTAAGGGGGGGTTGGGGGGGGTAGCCGGATCGTAAATATACAATGTATTCCCCTCAGCCTGACACGGAAAATATCCATAAATCACCTGAGGATGTAACAACTTCTCCTCAACAATACGCCGCTTCCAATCCTCTAAAACTGGATAAACCTTCTCTTGCAAAAACGCATCATACTCTTCGCGCGATTGCTCTTTCGGCTTACGGAACTGCCACTGTCCAGCAATCAAAGCTTGCAAATCCAGATACCCAAATATCTCCTCTAACGAGATATCTTCTGGTTGCAATAACTTGGTTCCCCAGAAGGGAGGCGTCGGACGCTCAATATCTACTGCAACAGCTTCTGAACGCCGAGTATCTACCTCTCTTGTGGGGTGGGCATCCTGCCCGCCCTCTTCTACACTCTCCTTGAGTGGCAGCGTTGACGCCTGCTCCACAAGAGGTGTATGCCCATTTTCCTCTACTTCATCCAAAAATCCTTTTAAATCGTCCCACTTGCCAGCTACCTTAGCAGGCATTAATTTATCCATGAAATGCAAGTCAGAAAAGGCATCTTTGCCGTAAACTACCTTACCTTTATATGTATTTTGGCAATCTTCATTGACAAATTTAGGAGTCAGTGCTGCACCCCCTAAAATAACGGGAACGCTAATTCCTCGTTCGTTAAATGTCTCCAAATTCTCTTTCATGAAAGCGGTGGATTTCACCAGCAATCCACTCATGGCGATGCAGTCAGCCTTGTGCTGTTCGTAGGCATCAATAATGTTATCCACTGGCTGCTTAATGCCAAGGTTAACGACCTTGTAGCCATTGTTAGACAGGATGATATCGACCAAGTTTTTCCCAATGTCGTGAACATCCCCTTTAACCGTGGCAATCACAACTGTACCCTTGGCATTATTACCCGTATCGGCCTTGTCCATGAATGGCTCTAAATACGCCACTGCCGCCTTCATGGTTTCCGCTGATTGCAACACAAAAGGTAGTTGCATTTGCCCGGAACCGAAGAGTTCTCCCACAACTTTCATGCCATCGAGTAGAAAAGTATTGATGATTTCGAGAGGCGGATACTTTTCTAAGGCTTTGGCGAGTTGTTCTTCCAAGCCAATGCGCTCTCCATCAATAATGTGGCGCTTGAGGCGTTCTTCAACGGGGAGACTTTCGTCTTGGGAGCGATCGCGTTTTGTGGTTTTCCCTTCAAACAGCGTGGTAAGCTCTCCTAAGGGGTCATAGGTGCAAATATCCCCATCGAACTGCCGTTCATCAAAGATTAACTTGCGGCAGACTTCCTGATGTTCTGGCTCAATCTTCGCTAAGGGCAGAATTTTACTAGCACTGACAATCGCGGCATCCATGCCTGCTTCCATTGCCAGGTGCAAGAACATAGAATTGAGGACTATCCGCGCTGCTGGATTCAATCCGAAGGAAACATTGGAAACACCCAAGATAATGTGGCAGCCTGGGAGTTCTTGCCGTATCTGACGAATCGCTTCTATCGTCGCCTTACCATTGGCTCTATCTTCTTCAATACCTGTAGAAATCGGTAATGCGAGGGGGTCAAAGAAAATTTCGTAGGGAGGGATGCCATATTCTACCGCTTGGCGATAGGCGCGTTGTGCGATCGCAAATTTCTTCTCGGCGGTTCGCGCCATCCCATCTTCATCAATCGTACCAACGACAACACCTGCCCCGTACTTCTTCGCCAACTCCAGCACCTTGAAGAAACGCTCTTCCCCATCTTCATAGTTCGTGGAGTTGAGCAAACACTTACCGCCAGCAACCTTTAAACCCGACTCCATTTTTTCCCATTCTGTGGAGTCCAGCATCAAGGGCAAAGTTACATTCGTAACCAACCGGGACACCAATTCGTGCATATCCCGCACGCCGTCGCGCCCTACATAATCCACGTTCACATCCAGGACGTGCGCCCCTTCCCGTACCTGCGCCTTCGCCAAAGACACCAGTCCATCCCAATCTTCCGCATTCAACAAGTCGCGGCACTTCTTGGAACCACTGGCATTTAAACGCTCACCTACAATCAGGAATGAATTATCTTGCTCGTAGGGTTGGGCGCTGTAAATCGATGCTGCCGAGGGTTCAAAGTAAGGATGCCGCTCTTTCGGCTTTAGCGTTTTACCGATTTCGGCTAATTGTTGAATATGGTCGGGACGCGTACCGCAGCAGCCGCCAATCACCTGCACGCCCAAATCTTCTACAAAATGCATCAACGCCATCCGCAGTTCCATCGGCGTTAGCTTGTAATGGGCATGACCTCCGACGTTTTCCGGTAGTCCAGCATTGGGGATACAGGACACGACAAATGGCGAATGTTCGCACAAGAATTTAATATGGTCTGCCATCCGGTCTGGCCCTGTGGCACAGTTCAGACCGAGAATATCGATGGGGTAACGCTCTAAAACCGTCAGTGCTGCACCAATTTCTGACCCTAACAGCATGGTGCCTTGGACTTCCATCGTCACCGATACCATCAACGGGAGGCGTGAACCTTTCTCTTGGAAGACTTCTTCAATCGCATTTAGTGCCGCCTTGATTTGCAGGACATCCTGACAGGTTTCTACAATCAACAAGTCAGCACCACCGTCATAAAGTCCCCTAACCTGTTCGGCAAAAGACGCTTGCATGGTGTCGAAGTCAATATGTCCCAGCGTTGGCAGCTTGGTAGTTGGCCCGATTGAACCAGCAACGAAGCGAGGTTTCTCTGGTGTGGAGTATTCACCCGCCACGCGCTTCGCTAGTTCGGCTGCCGTCTTGTTGAGGATATACGCTTGGTCAGCTAAATCGTACTCTGCCAGGACAATGGAGGCACCACCGAAGGTATCTGTCTCAATTACGTCTGCCCCGACTTCCAGAAAGCCTCGATGTACTTTCTCAACCGCTTCTGGTTTGGTGACTACTAAGTATTCGTTACAGCCTTCGTACTGCGCTCCACCAAAGTCTTCTGCTGTTAGGTTTTGCGTCTGAAGAGAGCTTCCCATCGCGCCATCAAAGACAATGACGGGGCGTTCCGGGCTATGCAGACGGGTGAGGAAGGGGCTGTTCATAGATAGCAACACCTTTCGGCTAGAGGCTTAAGTTAGGTTTTACGTGGTTTAGCCTATTATATTGATTGTTCAAAATTTGTCGCTGTTGGGAAGACACGCGAATCAGTCATTATTGGGTAGCCTAATACAGAAAAAGTACCCTTGGGGGTACCGTCGATACCCTATTGTGCTTTTCCATTGGTGACAAGTTAAGGCTGTAGAGCAGATGTCAAGGGGATTTGAGAAGAGGCTGGAAAAAAAACTGGTCAGAACCTCGCTGTTGTTCAGGAAAGGGTGCAACAATCAACTTAAGATTCGGTTTTCCTTGCTGTTTAACAATACCTAAATCTTGGTTTTCTGGTGCAGCGAAGTACTTATTGATAATGATAATCGTGCAGAAAGGGGGAGAGGCTAGCGCAGCTAGCCTCTCCCCCTCTTCTCTCTTTTTGATTATCATTCTCGTAAACAGAGAAGTTAAGTATATTCTCTCATTGACAACAATCACTCTGCCTTAACTTGTCACGAATGAACTCTCCAATTCTTACAAGTCATTTGAGACTTCCGTAGCTAGCAGTTCTAGCCTTTTGCAATTAACATTGCAAAACGAGTTTGCGAATTTTCTTTTCTGATCCTGGATCAGTACAGATAGTAACCAACATTCGTTCAGAGCAGGCTTGCCGGACAATTTTTTCGATTCCCCTCTCTTTGCACTTGAAGCAATAGGTGGTTGAACATGTCTCCAGGATAAAGCCCTCAAAATCACCAAAACAGTCATAAATGATTTCACGGATCTTCCCTGTAAAGCAAAGTTCCGACGGCTTGGGGGTGGGAGTAGAGATACCAGGGTCATCAGGCGTTGCTTTAACCGAATTTGGATCGCCGCCCAGCCCACGAATCTTATTCGCAATCTGATCGAGATAACGGATAAAGACAGGATGCCAAGGGTCTCCTAATGGAATAGATTCTGCAACATAACGAAGCACTGCCAATTTTCGGATCTCTCGTGGTAAGAGCACCTCTCCAAGTCGAACCGGGATCGCAAGCTGAAAAGAGCCGATTACCTTGCGAGCAATTCCTGAATATTGTTGCACGTCTACCGTAAAGAATTGACCATCCCGAACGTGCTGAGGTAGCTCCAGTGAGATTAGTCCTGCATAGTCCTTATTGGAGCCTCTGGGAATGGGAATAAAACTGATATCCGCAACAGTACATTGAAGCGTGTGATCATCCAGCTTCTTCAACACATTCGGGTGCTGTCGAAGATTGGAAATTGCCAAGACCTCATCCATATTCCACTCAGGAAAATACAGCGTCGCCTTGGTATCGCGGGGTAGGTTGTTCCAGTGAAGAATCAATTCATCCTGTCTAAATCGATCAATTCTTGAAAAGGTAGCATTTGTGGTTTCCCCCTTAAGCCCTTGGGAAGGTTTTACCTTAAAGGTATGCTGGACAGTGTGCGTGTCCGAATTACCAGGATTATCCGACTCAACGATCGCTAGATTTCTTTGTGAAAGTCGATCACTCGATGCAGGGGTAGATCCAAACGGAATGGGATCAGTACCGCCAGGTTGAAAGTAAATCTCGGCAACCAAGCACTGATGATGACCACGTACTAATTGCAGAATTGGAAGACGATTAGTGAAATGCCCATCCCCGGATGGATGTAGTGGGAATTGTGGGTCAGTTTGATTGAAGTCCAGCCAACAGCCAAAATATGCCACTACTTCCTGCCCAGGCGCTGCATTGATAGTATGTTGATTGGTAGGATCGGGCTGGGTGGACATATCCTGATTTGCACTGTCGATACGCGGTTCGGCAAAGAAAGGTATTGAAGCCACTTCATTGCCAATCAGCCCCAGAAGTGGAATTGCATTATCTCCTGTGCCAGCACGGCGGTAATTGGTATTGGTGTTGTAGTCAAGTGCCGACACCATTGTGCTAAACATCCGGAAGAAAACCTTCACATTCGTGGCGGGCACCGAATTCGCTCGATATCGCACTTTGGCAACAGCATAATTCAACACGCGAATTCCATTCACGGTTCGCGATAGTTCAAGTTGACTCGCCTGCTGATCTTCTGAGATACCGAGAAACGGATGATTCAAGTCATTCGGGCGACTGTTGAAATTTGCCACTAATGCTTGAATAAATTGATTGGGCGCTGATGAGCTGACATTAGGATCTTGCTGTTGAATTCCTGACCGCACCATACCAGGACGCATCTGAAAGACACGCACATCCGTACTCAGCCATGTGACTGGTCCATCGACCATGTAAGGATTCGGTTGCTTAATCAGGTGAAGTCTGGTGTCGGCGCTCTCTGCCCCGTGAGTGGCACGAAGATTGACATCGCGGGTTTCAGTGAACGTATTGAAGATATCCGTGTTGCTGAAATGTAAATCAAAGGAAAAAGTGATGCGCTGCGGCAGATCGGGCGCTCGATTCGGATCTTCAAAGTCTATTTGCTGAAGAACAGCAGAAATCTCTGAAACATTTGGTCCTTCTGATGAATCAAAGGTAAAGCTCACTGTTGGTGGTGCAATGGGTGATCCAAATTCATTTGGAGCAAAGCCATCGTATAGGACATAAAATGCCTTGGGATAATCAGACGTAGATTCCACTTCGTAAGAAGAGAAAGTATCTCTATCAGTGATGATAAAGCTATTATGTGGAGCTGTATCGTAGCTAGGTGGAGCGACTACAGTTGGATGCTTTGAGTCCTTCTGATTCGTTGGTAGGTTTTGCTCGTTCTCAGGAGGTGCCCACGGTCGAGTTGCCTGCACATTGGCAACAATCCCTGTCGTCGCTGTTTGAGCATCCGAACCTGCCCAAGGTTCCATAGGACTCAGAATACCCCAGAAGGGATCACCACTCTGAACATCGCCACTGCCCTGACTATTTGAGTCAGGTCCATAAACCAAAGATGGATTGAGGCGTTCTGGGTGACCAGGCTGTCGCTGCCACATTGCAAAGAGACGATCAACATTGGAATGCAGTAAGAAGACAAAAGGATCTCGGAAGGAAGTATGGGGATTGCCAATGGTGCCACCGATGAAACCGTGTGCAGCATTGTGCGCTTGTGTTAAGAGATTGTCGAGATCTTGAAAGGTTGCCGCGTTGACAATGTTGGCATCTTGTTGTGCAGTGACTGGAGCGCCATTTTGCACGTTTCTGGTTAACGTTTGTGGTGGATCAAATGGATTGTTGTTGGGATCAAACTCATTGTCCGAACGAAATGGAGTGGCTCCGGGCTGATAAAAACCCGCTGACAACCAGGGTTCCCCAGCATCACCGTGAGCATTGCCCATAAAGTCTGGCGTAAACAAACCGAGTGGACTTGTTGTCCAGTCCCAGTAGTGTAAAGATAAAGCTGGATCAACTTCGCGAAGTAGTGCCTCGAACCGATTAATCAGCTCACGATGCCAAGGCAAAAATGCAGGACAGCCATGTACGTGAGTGTGCGCGTGGATCTCATCCTGCTTAAACCAAAAACTAACTCCGCCAGATGGGTTGTCATTACGCCCCCCCGGGTAGTGTCGCTGATGCAGTGCAAGAATTGCATCCCGTAATCGGTTCCGTTCTTCTTGTGTAACGGTTGCAATGTTTCTGCGAATTCCATCACCAAGTGCCATAATCTTTACTCCTTAATAATCGGTAAAACTGAAATGAGTAAACTTGGCTGAGCTATCGCGAGGGATAACTTAGCCATAAAAGATTGCTGTGTTAGAAAGTTTTGTTGGTAGATCTTTGAAGTGATTGAGAACGAACTTTTGAG
>DATNPC010000743.1:0-2986 GCA_036703375.1 Allocoleopsis sp. | reverse complement strand
AAACTTCAGCATGGTACTTGACGAGCCGTTTATACAACATCTCACCATAGACCGTGGCAGATAGGGGGAGGAACGGTTGACCGAAACAGGATGAGAAGGTCGCTTGTGGCTCAGTGATGCCCCGTTCAGTACCGGCTACCTTGCTGGTGTAGCCTGACATAAAGTGGTAAATGGCTTGCTTGTGAGTCAGTTTTGCGATCGGTGGTAACACGCCAAACGCATCGGCTGTCAGGAAGATGACTGTCTTGGGATGACCGCCAATACCGGGAATCACGCAATCGGGGATATGTTCGACCGGATAAGCAACTCTCGTATTCTCCGTTAAGCTGCCATCGTTATAATCAGGTACGCCAGTAGTTTCATCGAGAACGACATTTTCTAGCATTGCCCCAAAGCGAATGGCATCCCAAATCTGAGGCTCGTGTTCCTTGGATAGCCGAATCGTCTTCGCGTAACATCCTCCCTCGAAATTGAACGTGCCCCGCTCTGACCATCCATGTTCATCATCCCCAATCAAATGCCGGGAGGGGTCAGCCGAGAGGGTGGTCTTCCCTGTACCGGAGAGTCCAAAAAATAGGGCGGTGTTGCCGTCTTCATCCATGTTGGCAGAACAGTGCATCGGCAAAACATTCCGTTTCGTCATGAGGTAGTTCATAAACGAGAACACCGATTTTTTCATTTCCCCGGCGTAGTAGGAACCACCAATTAAAACGAGTCTTTTTTCAAAGCTCAGTAGGATAAAGGCTTCGCTGTGGATGCCATCCATATCGGGGTCCCCCTGCAAACCCGGAACAGCAATCACAGTGAAGTCAGGGTGATGAGTTTTAAGTTCCTCGGCTGTTGGTCTGAGGAACATTTGATGGACAAATAAATTATGAGAGGCTAGCTCGTTGATGACTCTGACACCAAGTCGATAATTGGGATCGGCACCGACGTAACCATCAAAAACATACAGTTCTTTGCCCTGTACGTATGCCAACATTCGCTCGTAAAGTCGGTCAAATTTTTCGACAGAAATTGGAACGTTCACTTCGTTCCAATCTATCTCGTCATGGATGCTTGGTTCGTCAACAATGAATTTATCTTTAGGCGAGCGACCTGTGTATTTGCCTGTTCTGACGCAAAAAGCTCCATTACTAGCTAAAATACCTTCTTGACGGACTATCGCATGCTCTATCAGTTGAGGAACTGATAGATTTCGACAAATATGGCCTAAATTTTTTAGACGCAAAGACTCTAGACCGTAAGTCTTTCCATTCATCTGAGTACTCTCTGGAGAGAACTTCCAATCGAATTTTTTCAGATTTTTCAGATCTAGGGATTTCCGCTGATGAGTCTTGCTATTCATTTGAGCACTCTCCGTATAAAACAACAAACAGTAGGAATCGCACTGGAACAATAAGTATTTGTACTTATTGTTCCATTGAAAATAGATTCGCGATTTTGCGAATTAATAGTTATTTGATTGAATTAATAGTTGTTCCTGTTCCTTAGCCAAACTTCAGCTAAGATTAATCTAGTTTGTTGAAGATTTCTAAACTAGAGATTGTAAAGTAACCTGTGGGGCTGAAAATAAACATTATAGTTCAATCAATTATTGGAATGGGGGTGAAATTTGTTACAATCTTTGTAACAAACTAAACACCTAAAGCGGGTTTACCCGAACAAGGGGAAGATCTAAAAATAGCGATCGTAGGACTGATGCACAAACCCAAGTAGGGGCGAGGTAGAACTCGTCTCTAAAAATGCTAGTTGAAACAAAATGTGCGTCAGTCTTGAATAAAATGCTTAATTGGAATGCAGGAGCAGCGGAGTGTATGGGCGTTATCTTGCAATCAATGCGCGATTAAACAATGCGATCGCAAACAGAGCAAACAACTCCTGCACCGAATATTACAACGTTAAACTTTAACGCCAGTTAAGAATATATCTTATCAGTTGGTACTTCGTTGATTGACTAACCGCTGAGACTCCAAGCGCCCATATTCTAGCTTCACGATTCTGTCAGCAGCGTAGAAATAGCGGTCATCGTGACTGATAACCAGCACAGTCTTACCTCGTTTCGTCAGTTCTGGCAAAATTTGCGTGTAGAAAATCCGTTTGAAGTACGGGTCTTGGTCGGCTGCCCACTCGTCAAATAGATAAATGGGTCGGTCTTCCAAATAGGCTGTCAGGAGAGCAAGGCGCTTGCGCTGTCCTTGGGAAAGGGCGGTTGTAGACAGTACGCCGTCTTTAATCTCAACTTTATGGTCTAACTGAAGTTGGACTAAGAACTGTTGAGCGCGGGTGTCGAGATTACTATTGGTTAAGCCGACAAGACGCCCAAAGAGATAGAAGTCGGAAAATACAGCCGAAAAATGTTGGCGATACCATTCTCGATTATCATCGGTGATGGGTGTGCCATCGAGCCGAATTTCACCGCCTTCTGGAGTGTAAAGACCTGTAATCAACTTACCAAGAGTAGACTTGCCACTACCATTGCCTCCGACAATGAAAACGATTTCTCCAGGATGAAAGGTGAGAGCGATTGGACCGAGGACGAAGTTTTCTGTCTCTTGCTCTCCTCGATAAGTATGGGTAACACCAACCAGTTCCAGACTCTGCCAAGATGGTTTGGCATTCAGGTGGGTCATACCACCTCTCTCAGTGGTATCACTGGCTAGCATCAGACCCAGAGATTCAACCTTTTCCAGCGCGATGCTGGCTTGGTTCATGGTCGGGAGTCGCCGCGTGATGTTTTCTAAAGGCCATAGCATGTAGATGATCGTGATGATATAGCTCGTTAGCAAAGTGCGATCGCTAAATTCACCCAACTTCGGTAGCGCAAACACGAATAGACCAATCGCCACAAAAAACAGCAGCTGTCCCCAACTGGCGGCAACAGCAAAAATATTGAGTCCAATCGTTTCTTGGTCTCGGACGGCGGTAGCAGTCGCGTAAAGGTCTTGTGAGAGGAAGGCACTAGCGCGTTCGGCGTGAAGTTTGA
>DATNPC010000742.1:0-17506 GCA_036703375.1 Allocoleopsis sp. | reverse complement strand
CTGGACGTTTACGAAAGCAATTCCCTAATAGCTGCCCACGAGTTTTTGTTGGAATTTCTGAGCACCTTTCAGTCACCTCTCATGCAACGTCAGGAGGATAGTGAAGTGGGTGATGTGGCTTTCGCTACTCCTGGAGATACGGGTATTGTGTTCGCACGTGCTAACTTGGTTATTTCGCTCGGAAATGCAGGCCGCGAGCTAATCCCGATTGCTGAGATTGCCCGCCAGTTCGATCAATACCTTTTCCATCACCCGGAAACAGCAGGGATAAAGTTGCTGCCGCAAAGTCCACAAATTAATTCCTCTGGAACAGGATCGCAGTCTGTTAACCTTATGCCACTCATAGTTGAGTCATTGACTGTAGAAGAACGCTCTCAGTGGTACAAGCTCTTCTACCCTTCTGGGGAGATTGTTCGGGAAGGAGAGCGTTTGAGCTATCGGTTAACCTCAGCAGAACTGCATGAATTGACCGTGTTCGCCATCAATCTCAGTCCTCCTCATACAACTTAGGGATTGGACTGCATAGGCAAAACTGAGTTAATTATTCCTAACAACGCGAACAGGCTATGTTTAAACCCGCTTATAAAATCATTGTTGGTCGCAAGTTCATCGATACAACAGATGAACCCAAAGCCAGTACAGTCACGGAGTTAACCGTCACGCTCGATATGGAAGCCCCTGCCGACAGCACCACGTTAGTGGTGGGTAATGTCAATGGCTTAAAGCCTGTGCGGGATGATGACTTCAAGATTACACTGGGTTACGAAGACAATGGCGAACTGACCCAAGTGATGGTTGGGTCAGTGGTAACGGTGGAACCCGGACTGATAACTAAGCGAGTTGTAGCCTACAGTGCGGCTGATACCCTGCTTCGCACGTTTGTCGATCGCACTTATGAGGACAAAACCGCCGGTCAGATTGTCCGGGATTTAGTCAACCAAGCCAATGGAGGGGGAAGTTCTACTAGTAATCCTTTGTCCGTCGGCGGATCGGTGGGGGATGCTGTAGGAAGTGCGATCGCAGGTTTAACAGGACGCACTAATCTAGAAGTAGAAACCGCAGACGATGGCATTCAGTTTCCCGCTTATGTGATTGATAGCCAACGCAGCATTTATCATCACATGCGCGACCTTACGGATTTGTGCGGGTTCGACTTGTACATCAATGCCGACGGGAAATTGGTCTTTGAAGAATTCGGGGCGGGTAAGACCGTTCATGTCTTTGAGTACGCCAAGCATATCATCACCTTAGATGTGCAGCGAACACCCCCCCGTGCCACTCAGGTAGAAGCGTGGGGAGAAAGTCCTGCTGGACGGGGTGGCGCGAACGCCTGGGCATGGCTAACCAATGATTTCAGTAGCTCAAAAGGAACAGCCGGTTCCGCAGGTTCCAAGTTTTTGTTAGAGCGTCCAGCCTTGCGGACAGCAGCAGCCGCCAGGACAGCAGCCCAAGCCGCTTTAACCGCAATCGAGCGTCGCACGCTACAAGGACGGCTTCTAGTTTTAGGCGATCCTACAGTCAAGTTGGGAGATGCTATTCGCTTAACTAATATCCCCGATGACAGCCTAAATCAAACATTTCAAGTCCGAGGCGTTACCCATCGCATGACCAAACTGGGGGGATTTACCACCGCGATCGAGTTTCGCAGTATTTCCACCTAAAACAGCGGTTCACCAATCAAAACTTCACCCTCTCATTCTCCCCAACCCTGATGCCATTCATCCCAAATCTAACTCTATTCCTTCTTCTCTCCTCTGCGAACTCTGCGCCTCTGTGGTTCATTCCAAAAAAGAGATAGTCAAACAGCGATTGATTGTCTCCTGACCAGTTAACGCTTTTTTAGTAGAAACTCTACTACTCAGGGATATTTTTTCTAATCACTGCTCACTGCTCACTGGCCACTGTTCACTGACCACTGAAGAAGGTCAACCCAGACTTTAGCTCACCTCCTACACACAAAACTTCAACCGCTTATGTCAACAATTATCAATACTCTTCAAGAAATCATCCGCCAAGAATTGCGCTCAGTGCGCGTAACTGAACTCGGAGTAGTGGAAGCTGTCTATCCCCACAGTGCCAGCAGCGACGACGATAACTATGGTTGCGATATACGGCTGAAAAATAGCGGTCTACTCCTAAAACGAGTACCAGTTGCCACCAGTCATATCGGCACCGTAGCCATTCCCAATGTTGGCGACTTAGTCATCCTGGCATTCGATAAAGGAGATATTAATCAACCGATTGTCATTGGTCGGCTATATCATAATGAAGCGCGATCGCCTCTCAACAATTCTGACGAGGTTATCTTCCGCCTGCCTCTAGCTGAAGCGGATGAGAAGACGCTCAAAGCGGCCATTCGCAACATTGCCTCCAATGATTCTCCGCGAGAAATCTTGGTTGAGATGCCGCCTAAAATCACCTTGCACATCAATGATGGCATGGTAAGAGCGATCGCAGGAAAGACAGAAATGCGGCTCAATCAACCTGGTGGCAGCGGCGGAACTGTTACCGTCATGGCAGGTCGTACCAAAATTACCATGAACCAAGATGGTGATGTCACGATTGACGCCGCAGGTGCGATGACACTAAAAGCCACCCGCGACCTTACCCTAGAAGGGCAAAACGTCAAGATTAAAAGCCAACTCAATACCGATATTGAGGCAGGAACTCAAGCAACGCTAAAAGCCAATATGGGCGCTACTGTCAACGGAGGCCTCGCCTCGACGGTTCAAGGCGCAACAGTCAGTGTCAAAGGAATTACCTCATTTTCCCCCTAAGGAGTAAAAACTATGCCAGGTTCACCCGTTACTATCGGATGTGCCGTGACGATTACACCCGGTGCAGCAGGTCCACCGGATAGCGGCACCATTGTGGCTATTTTTCCCCCTGTCATTACAGCAAGTGGACTACCTCTGGCAACCACTGGCTCGCTGTGTATGATGATTAACTCATTATCCGGTGTCCCTTATCCATTAGCGATCGGTCCTTTAGCTAGTACTGGGGTTACGGTAGGCGGGCGGGGACTAGTGCGAGTTGGCGACCAAATTCTAACTCCACCTGGTATTCTGTCAATTCTCGGTCCTCCAGCGGCACCGTTCATCACTGATTTAAATTGAGAATATGAGTTGCTCTTCAAGCCAATAATTCATCGACTGCCACACTAAAACCTGGTAAAACAATTTGAGTGCTAACAGCTTCACCTGAAGCAAAAATAAGTCTATTATTTTGAGTAGTAACAATAATCCAACGACTCTCAGGAAATACTAGCCAAACTTCTTGACCCCCAGACTGCAAATATTCTTGTGCTTTAGCAATTACATCTTCAGCTAAATCTGTAGGTGAAACGATTTCAGCACTTAAGGGAAAACTTTGGGGCAGTACTTTAGCCTCGCCATATTGGGTAACTAATTCTGGTGTGAGATAGGCAACATCAGGAGTACGACCTTGTTTATGGGTGCGACAGGGAACTTCTGTATATACTTTTCCTCCCAGCCCGCTGGAGTCTTTATAACTTCTCCAGTAAAAGTATAGATTGCCCTGAATCTCACTATGCTTGAGCGTCATCCCGCTTCTCTCAATTACGTCCTCATTCACCCAATCCATTGAGTGTTTGTCAACCAGTCTGCCATCCACCCATTCTGTGCCAACAGGGGGATTTTCCATCCACTCTTCTAGAGAGGTAACTGGCAATTGATTTGAGACAACGGTAGAAGCTGCCATTGCGATCGATTCTCCTTTACGGTTTTTCTAAACCATAGCGCTTTCTTCAAAACCTACCCTTAGACTTACAACATCTTCTTCTCAATACGGCGGAAGTCCCGTTCAACTTCTGCCCAGAGAGAACGATTGTGAGGGTCAGTTCGCAGTGCTTTTTTGAGATAAATTCTCGCCTTATCCAGTTGCCGTTCGTTAATCAGGTGGCGTCCCCAACGCTGATACGCGATCGCTTGCCATTGACGCACTTCTGGATCGTGAGAAATCCGCTGAGCTAATGCCTCGACCAATGCGATCGCTCTAGCAAATTTCCGGTGTTTGAGCAGTTGCTGGAGTTGCTCGTAAGAACTCCACTTCAATTGTTTTTCCACATCAGATAGCTGTGGAATAAATTCAACTTTTGGTGGCTTCCGAGTCACCTTTGTGGCTGGTGGTGGGCTGGGCGACACCTTAACACTTTGAGGCTCGTTTCCAACAGAAACCGCCTGAGAGGGCGTTGAGACGCGATCGCTCTCAGGCGACATGACAGCACTGAGGACGCACTTATAAGCCTCAGTTAGCGCAATAAATTTTTCGTGGGCAAACTGGTCTCCGGGGTTGACATCAGGGTGGTACTTACGTGCTAGACGCCGATAAGAGGCCTTGACTTCAGAGGTGGAGGCTCCATAGGTTAAACCCAACAAGCGATAGCAATCCGCCAGATTCATCGATTAAGGAACAGCACTAACAAATCTGACGCCTTTTTCAACAGTGTTCAGTGAGCAGTGACCAGTGAACAGTTAGTTGTTGCTCACTTAGGCGTGGGAGTAAGAATCCCCTACCTCTCTCAATCCGGTAGGTTATCGCACTCTTGAGCGTGCCCGTTGCGCTCTCCTGTTGAGGTTCAATCCCCAACTGAACATTGGTCACTGATAACTGGTCACTATTTGAAGGCCCAAATTAGGACTTGCTAGGCAGACATAAAGACTGCCCTAGCAATGTGTGACTCTCCTATGGTGCCTTCTCTTCAATGACTCGGTCAATAAGTCCGTACTCTTTCGCCTCTTGAGCTGACATGAAAAAGTCACGATCCATGTCTTTTTCGATCTTTGCGAGGGGTTGATCCGTATTATTGGCGTAGATCTGGTTAAGCTGGTGCCGGATTCGCAGAATTTCTCTAGCTTCGATCTCAATATCTGTAGCTTGACCGCGCGTGCCACCAGAAGGTTGGTGAATCATAATCCGCGAGTGCGGTAACGCAAGCCGCTTCCCTTTCTTCCCAGCAGCCAGTAGGAAGGAACCCATTGATGCCGCTAAACCGACGCAAATAGTAACGACATCCGACTTGATGTGCTGCATGGTATCATAAATAGCCATGCCTGACGTTACCGAGCCACCAGGGGAGTTGATGTAGAGGTAAATATCTTTACCAGAATCTTCTGAATCGAGGTAAAGCATGACAGCGATGATCTGGTTAGCAATCTCATCATCGACATCTCTACCCAGAAAGATAATTCGTTCTCGATAAAGACGATTGTAGATGTCAATCCACTCAGTGTACTGAGAACCTGGCATCTGATAAGGAACTTTGGGTACGCCTATTGGCATTGCATTCGCTCCGAATTAAAGAAAGAGTAATGAATTCTACTTAGTGAAAGCAGGCGACCTTGAGAGCCAACTTCAGTCCGAAGAGGGGAGAATTATGAATTATGAATTTATGAAGTTTGATTTTTCATCATTCATAATTGATAATTCACGGATTTTTATGGTTTTAGGAAACACCAGCAGGCAGCGGAGTAGGAAGCTCGTTAGTTTCTAGGACTCGGTCGATTAAGCCATAGTCTTTCGCCTGTTGGGGCGTCATGTAAAATAGCCGATCCATATCCTTGGCTATTTTCTCAGCTGACTGACCGGTGTTGCGAGATAGGATATCGAGCATCGTCGCTTTATTCGCTAGCACTTCTTTGGCGCGAATTTGGATATCCGTTGCTTGACCGCGAGTATAAGCTTTCGGTTGGTGCAGGACAATGGAAGCATTGGGTAGACTAGCCCGACAGCCTTTCGTCCCTGCCGACAGCAGCATCGCCGACATCCCAACTGCCATCCCAATGCAGATGGTGTGAATGGGCGGCTTGATGTAGTTCATCGTGTCACAGATGGCAAAGGCTTCCGTTTCAAAACCAACTGGTTCGCCACTGTAACTAGAAGTGCCTGTAGAGTTAATGTAAATTCGGATCGGTTTGTCGGGGTCAGCGTACTGCAAATACAGCAGCTCAGCAATAATTAATTCAGTTACCGCTGGCACCAAGGGCATACCCAGATAAACAATCCGCTCATTCAGCATCAGCGAGGGTAGGTCTGGCGGCGGTGTGCGGTATGTGTTACGACCGTAATAGGTGGACTGAACAGCCTGAATGGGTAATTTCATGGTGTTTGGGGCTGTAATAATGGCGCTATCTTTTAGATACATAGTAGCGTGCCAGTGCGTGTGGCTGTGACAGGACTCGCTCGTGCGTCTATCGCCCTTATTCGTCCAATTGATGCGAGATTGTTAAGTGTATCGTTATTAACCTGCGTTATTCCGTACTACTAGCGTATTGGCTTGAAGTTGCTATTATTACGTCTTGCTTGCTCAGGAGCCTTATCAGATGAAAGTTGGTTTGCACCCTGTCCTAAACGATCCCCATGTTGATGCCAATCAGCAGAGTACTCAGCGTCAGCTGTCGATCGCGATTAGTGCGATCTCCACTGGGCAAGACCGCAATGTACCGCTCAACTTATGTCTAGTTCTCGACCATAGTGGCTCGATGAACGGACGCCCTCTGGAAACAGTGAAAAAGGCAGCAATCCAGCTGGTCGAACGGCTGAATCCAGGCGATCGCATTTCAGTCGTTGCCTTCGACCACAGAGCCAAAGTCCTCGTCAGCAATCAGGAGATTGACAACGTAGAAAACATTAAAAAGCAGATCAAACGACTCTCTGCCGATGGCGGTACAGCGATTGATGAGGGACTCAAGCTCGGTATTGAAGAAGTGGCTAAGGGCAAGCAGGAAGCTGTCTCTCAGATCTTCCTCCTCACCGATGGCGAAAATGAACACGGTGACAACCAACGGTGTTTAAAATTAGCAGGGCTGGCAACTGGGTATAACTTGACGTTGAACGCATTAGGCTTTGGTGCCAACTGGAACCAAGACGTTTTGGAAAAACTCGCAGATGCGGGCGGCGGCACCCTCTCGTATATCGAGCAGCCAGAACAGGCGGTAGAGGAGTTTTCCCGCTTATTTACTCGCGTTCAGTCGGTTGGATTGACTAATGCCTATCTCTTGTTCGAGCTGATGCCCAAGGTGCGCCTTGCCGAACTCAAACCGATTGCACAAGTTGCTCCAGATACGATTGAACTCCCCGTCCAACCAGAAGGTTCTCGCTTCAAGGTGCGGCTGGGAGATTTGATGACGGATGCCGAGCGAGTCGTTTTGGCGAACCTCTATATCGGTCAACTGCCAGAAGGTCATCAGACGATCGCAAATCTGCAAGTCCGCTACGATGACCCCGCGTTTGGTCAAGAAGCCCTCCTCTCCGAAATCGTACCCGTCCAAGCAGACGTTCAAGGTGTCTACCAACCCGCTCCCAACTCTGAGGTGCAACCGTTCATCCTCGCCCTAGCCAAGTACCGGCAGACTCAACTAGCTGAGGCAAAACTCCAGCAAGGCGATCGGGCTGGTGCCGCAACCATGCTGCAAACGGCGGCGAAAACAGCCATTCAAATGGGAGACCAAAGTGCGGCTACAGTGCTGCAAACCAGTGCAACTCGCTTACAATCGGGCGAGGAACTAACAGAAGCCGATCGCAAGAAAACTCGGATTGTGTCTAAGACTGTGTTGCAGGAGTGATCGAGAGATTTTTCAGTGAGCAGTGAGCAGTGAGCAGTGAGCAGTGGCCAGTGACCAGTTGTTTTCATACAGCCACTAGAGAAAGTCTCCAGACCCAAGATCGAAGATAGTAGGTTTCACTGGGAGTCTAAAACTCCTTGTGAAACCTGGTCACTGTTTTATTCAAGGAAGGGGGGATGGGAAGATGCAATTTTTTAACAATAACCTGCGGGAAATCCCTCTGAGCCGTAAGGCACTGGGGGATGAAAGCAGGGAGAGCCGTAGGGACGGAGGCTCCCAAACTCCTCAACAAGTCTTTACCGCTAATTCTGATTCGTGGTAACGGAAGGGAGGATTGGAGGTAAATTGAGTGTTGCACAAAGCTGTCAAAGTTCGACTATATCCAACGCCAGGGCAAGAAGTTAGCTTGGCTCAGCACTTCGGCTGCGCTCGGTGGTGGTGGAATTTTGGACTAAATAAATCCATTGAAACTTACCGAGATACAGGTAAGGGACTGGGACGCTCAGCACTCAATGCACTGTTACCAGCACTCAAGAAAGACAAAGAGACTGAATGGTTGGGCGAGTGTTACAGCCAAGTTTTGCAAGCTGTTACTCTCAACCTGACAACGGCTTACAAAAATTTCTTTGATGGTCGTGCGAGATTTCCACGATTCAAGTCAAAGCATGGTAGGCAGTCCATTCAATACCCTCAGAACGTGAAAGTAATTGGCAATAGTGTCAAACTACCAGGCAAGGTAGGTACAGTAAAAGCCAAGATTCACAGACTGATTGAAGGAACAATCAAGACGGTCACAGTCAGTAAAGAGCCGTCAGGAAAATACTATGCATCTATCCTGACTGAAATAGAAGGAGAAAATCCTACTCCATCAACAGAAGGCAAGGTGATTGGTGTTGATTTAGGACTCAAGCACTTTGCTGTTACCAGTGACGGCAACAAGGTGTCCAAGTATGACAATCCCAGACACCTTGCCAAACATGAGAAAAACCTCAAACGCAAGCAACAAAAGCTAGCCAGAAAACAAAAAGGGAGTAATTCAAGGCACAAGTATAGAAAGGTTGTCGCTAGAGTGTACGAACGAGTGAGCAACTCACGAGCAGATTTTCTACATAAGCTTTCACGGAAGCTCGTCAATGAAAACCAAGTTGTCGTAGTAGAGAATCTACATGTCAAGGGCATGGTGACGCTCGAAGACTCGCTAACGCTTCGCTATCGTAATCACAATCTAGCCAAAGCAATATCTGATGTGGGTTGGGGAATGTTCACTAACTTCTTGGCTTACAAGCAAGAGTTGAAGGGTGGAAGATTAGTTGAGATTGACCGATGGTTTCCCAGCTCCAAGCTCTGCTCTAACTGTTACCACCAGATTGACGAACTGCCGTTAGATGTGAGGGAGTGGACATGCTCTCACTGCGGCACTCGTCACGATCGAGATGGCAATGCCGCTACGAACATACGCGCAGAAGGCATCAGATTGCTACAGGTGAGCCAGTGCGGTCTTGGGGTCTCCCCAAGTGGAGCACCTGGCAAACCCGTAAGGGTGGATGGAGTGTCCATCTCTGCTGACGGAGGGGTAGTAAGACCAAAAGTTGGACGCAAGTCCGTCTTGAGGCATGCCCTCGTGAAGTCGGAAACCGCCTGAGCCGTAGGCACTGGCGGTAACTCATAAGCGATTAGTTGACTTGACCCAATCCAGAACCCCTAGAAAATACAAAACCGGTGCCAACTTCCGACACCGGTTACTTTAATTTGACATGAATCGGACGATCGCTCGATTCAAGCCGCAACAGATGCTTGAGGTCGGGCAAAAATCATTCGTCCAGCAGAAGTCTGTAAGGCGGATGTCACCACTACCCGCAGTTCGCCACCCAGGTGGTTCAGCCCTTCTTCGACCACAACCATCGTGCCGTCATCCAGATAGCCCACGCCCTGGGACGGTTCTTTGCCCTCCTTCAGGATTTTCAGCTCCAGACTGTCACCGGGTAGATAAATCGGGCGCACGGCTTGAGCGAGGTCGTTGACATTTAGCACTGGCACCTTCTGCAAATTTGCGACTTTACTCAGGTTGTAATCATTGGTGACCAGCGTGCCATTGATTTCCTGAGTGAAACGCACTAATTTAGCATCTACAGTGTGAATGTCCTCGTAATCAGCTGGGTGAATGACTAAGCGCTCTGGGTATGCTTCTTGCATGCGATTGAGGATATCCAACCCACGGCGTCCCCGGATACGCTTTTGATCGTTAGCCGCATCAGCCAATTGCTGCAACTCTTGTAGGACAAACTGAGAAACGAGGATTTGACCTTCTACAAAACCAGTATTTAGCAGTTCTTCGATCCGACCATCAATAATACAGCTGGTATCCAAAACTTTACTAGACGCTGGTTTAAGCGTACCTTCGGCTACCAAAATTGTTTCTAGACTATTCGGGTTAATCAGTCTCAAGAAGGCGCGACCGTGCGTATCGGCCAGACTGACTCCCAAAAAGGCAAACATGATGCTGCCCAAAATAGCGGCTAGTGGCTTAATAAAGCCAAAATCTGTGGGGAGCGGGATTAAGAAGATTGGAGCGAGCATCAAGTTAGCGATGAGCAGTCCCAGTACTAACCCAACTGCCCGCGTCAAAAGCACCTCTATTGGCATTTTACGCACTTGTGCCTGGAAGCGACGATACGTCACCTGTACGGTTAAGCCAACCGCAAATCCCACAATTGCGGCAAAGGTAGCCGTAACCCAGCGCAAAGCCTCTAAATTAGAGGCTTGTTCCTGCACAGATTGAGGGAGAAGTTCGACGCTATCAAACCCCACCCCTGCGGCTGCTAGGATAAATAGAAGAATAATGACAAAGTCAAGCATGATTCAGTCCAAGTAATTTGTTGGTCAATCCCATAAGGAACTTAATAAACAAAAAGGCGATATTTGGCAATCAGATTCATTATATCTTTCGCTCCATTTACTTTTTTATGTCCTTTGGCTTAGCTCAGGCTTCAAGCTTCCTGTATAACTAGTGACAAATTTTTCATCTCAATTCCGCGCTCTATTACTAAACTTTTCAAAAATTAGTTTTCTGTCTTATTTTTCTCACAACGTTCATCGGGTTCAGGAAAAGCTTCGCTTCGGGGATTGAATGCGATCGCTCGACTCATTTAATTCATAAGTGTTAATCAACTCTTGGCAATTAACTTAACAATTGAAGGCTTTAGGCAAGAACAACGTGCTGAATTCTTTACACAAAGCTGAGAAAGTTTTCGATTCCGTAACGCCCAGTTCAGCTTATGTTCATATCCCTTTCTGCCGACGCCGATGCTACTACTGCGATTTTCCGGTTTCTGTGGTCGGAGATAAAGCAACGGGCAGCACGTCTGGCACAATTGAGCAATACATCGAGGTTTTGTGTCAGGAAATCGAGACAACACCCAGGGGAGAGCGTGCTTTAGAAACGGTATTCTTCGGTGGCGGAACGCCTTCGCTACTATCTGTCGAACAGATAGAACGCATCTTGAATACACTTGACCGGCACTTTGGTATCGCAACGGGTGCTGAGATTTCCCTAGAAATGGACCCAGGGACGTTCAATCTAGAACAGCTTAAAGGGTACCAACAAACCGGAGTGAACCGAGTGAGTTTGGGAGTCCAAGCGTTTCAGGAGGAACTCTTAGCAGTCTGCGGGCGATCGCATAACGCTAGTGATATCTTTGCAGCTGTTGAGCTACTCGGCCAAGTAGAGGTTCCCGACTGGAGTTTGGATCTGATTTCTGGACTCCCTCATCAAACCTTAGAACAGTGGCAAGACTCTCTAGAAACTGCCGTCCAACTTGCCCCCACTCACATCTCGACGTATGACCTGATTGTCGAACCCGTAACGGCCTTTGCACGCCAATACACGCCTGGAGACAAGCCTCTACCGACTGATGAAATGGCCGCTCAGATGTATCGCTTCGCTCAACAAATTCTTACGAGTGCGGGTTACCAGCATTACGAAATTTCCAACTATGCCTTGCCCACTCATCAATGCCGTCACAATCGCGTGTATTGGGAAAATCTCCCTTACTATGGTTTTGGGATGGGAGCGGCTAGCTATCTTGATGGGCGTCGGTTCACTCGACCTCGGACTCGACGAGAGTATTATGCTTGGGTGCAACAACTGATTGAGGCTGGTGGCGTCTTGGAGTCTCCAGTGACATCAGCAGCTGATGTCCTGCTAGAAACGTTAATGTTGGGCCTGCGCTTGGCTGATGGTTTAAATCTAGCGAAGCTTACCCAGCAATTTGGAGAAAAAACGATACAACAGATATGGACTAGCTTGCAGCCTTACTACCAAAGAAATTGGGTAGAAATTGTCAGCAAAGAGGAAACCGCCCTTGCTGGGCAAGACGCTCAACAACTTCCGTTGACAGGGCAGCTGAGACTGAGCGATCCAGATGGGTTCCTATTTTCCAACACGATTCTCGCCGATCTATTTAGTCAACTCAGTGAAAACTGACAAATCCGGAGACGCAGGCAGCCGCCTTGTATCAAGTTTATGTGTCAACTTTTGTAGATATTTCTGGGGACAGGCTTGCCGCCACCATGGTTAAGTATAACTGGACGAACCAGGCAGCTGAATACAGAAGCCTTACGCTGATGGAGCAAGATGAAATTTCCGCACTCGGTGCTTCCCTACGGAAAATCGATCAGAAACTATTAACCCCAGCGAAGGAAGAGGGTGTTATTAGAGTCTGGTACCAAGGTGGGGAACCTTATTTTGATGTGTTTGTAGAACTGCGCCAAGGCAAAATTGAATGGTTTCAGTTTACTTTGCGCGGTCGATCGATATCGTGGAATCCCCAGACGTCTGCTTGGCAAACCGGGACAACCAATGAGCTGCGTACAGACGATGTTTCGTTCTATGCGGCTAGTAAGCTCATCGAAAGCCATCAGCAACCCGATCCTCAATTTATTGAATTAGTCCGCTCGATCCTGCGAACTCGCGCAGGGGACGATATTTTCGATCAAATGCTGGTGCTGTTGGAGACTAAAAAGTAATCCGTTTTCTCACCAACGTTTAAACTTTTCCCCAGTCGGATAGAAATTTAACCTCGCTCTGTAATAATGGCTATTTGTGCCAATTAGGGGAACGGAGGTTGTTGTATGGCTGGTAGCCAAGTTGGTGCCGATTTTTGGGTCAGCGAGTATATTACGCCTTGGGATATGTACGTTCATGGCGTAACCAAGGTTTTGGCTTACAAAAAAACGGCCTTTCAAGACATGTACATTGTTGAAACGGGCGCTTATGGCAAAGGGTTAGTTTTAGACGGGAAGTGGCAATCCTGTACGGGTGATGAGTTTCTCTACCACGAGCCTCTCGTCCACCCTGCGATGATTTGCCACGGTTCGCCTCGGAACGTTCTCGTCCTCGGCGGTGGGGAAGGGGCTACCGTGCGGGAAATCCTGCGCTGGAAGAGTGTCGAGCAAGCCATGATGGTGGACATTGATGGAGATGTGGTAGAAGCCTGCCGCGAACACCTACCGGAGATGCACCAAGGGGCTTTTGATGACCCGCGTACTAAGCTCGTGATTGGTGACGCTCTAGAAGTTTTAGATACAACCGAGCAAAAGTGGGATATCGTTATCTCAGACTTGTCCGATCCGATTGAAGAAGGACCATCGTTTCAACTGTTTACGAAAGAGTATTTCGAGAGAGTGAAACGGGTTTTGGCACCTGGAGGTTTTTTTGTCATCCAAGCCGGCCCCGTGGCACCCGTTGAAATTACCCTTCATGCTCGTCTGGTTTACACGCTAGGGTCGGTTTTTCCCAACGTGCATTCCTATGTCTCTCATACCCCGACCTATGGTTCACCGTGGGGATTTGCCATTGGTTCGGCAGAAGCGATCGCAACTCGACCCGATCCAGCCGCGATCGACCAACTGCTGGCTGAACAAACAACGGGGGGTCTACGCCTGATTGATGGTATGACCTTGCTAGGAATGTTCCAAACTCCTGCTTATATCCGTCGTGCTGTTGCTGCTCAAACCGAAGTCTTTACCCTGAACGCACCCCCGAAATTCTTTGGGAAAGGGGCACGCGGACAATAAAGCGATAAGGGGTCGTACAAAAATAAGACCGAGCTGTTGAATTTGGGTTCGCGGTCAGTTGTCAGTTGTTAGTTGTTAGGGGTTGGTATTTAAAGACTAATTGACAAAAACTCGACTCTCGACGACGACTTGATTTTTGGACAACTCTTTAAAGTCTTGCTGAAAGGCTGTAACGATTCATTGCTTTAGTGTAAGGATTTATTGCGATAAACCCGAAATCTGACTAAGGCAGCCTGTAACGCAGCGTACAATTGCCTGCAATACCCCAGTGGCGAGAGTCAGACAGACTTCGCTGTGTAGCGATCGCACTGGGGAAAAACTCTAAAAACCTCATGCTAAGCAACCCTGCTATGCTGCGTTAACGCTATTAATTAGCTCAGAACTTGCTCATGCAGCCTGATGGACTGCCCCTCCACTCCCTAGCATTAGAACCCGCGATTGAATCTCATTTTTTGACCGTGGCACCGGATACTCCACTGGCCGATGTCTTAGCGTTGATGAGTCAATTTCGCAGCTGCTTGCTGCCCAGTGGCAGTTTGGGGAGAGATGCCCATACTATCAATTCTCAAGGCGGTACGATTCATTGCTTTGGTGAGGAGTGGGAGACGGCAGTTGATGTCGCCAATACAACCGCAGGTTGCGTTTTAGTCATCGAACAATCGCAAGCGATCGCGATTTTTACCGAGCGAGATATCGTTCGATTGACGGCAGCCGGTATTTCTTTACATGGAGTAAAAATAATTGATGTCGCGACATCTCCCCCAGTTACACTCAAGCAATCTCAGGCTCTTGACATTTTTACTGCTCTAGGGTTGTTCCGCCAACATGGGATTCGTCACCTGCCGATTGTAGACGACCAAGGCAAACCCATCGGGATAGTCACTCATGACAGCGTGCGCCGAGCCTTGCAACCCGTGAATCTCCTAACGCGGTTGCGCTACGTGAGAGACGTGATGACCACACAGGTCGTTCACGCTCCAGTAACGGCTTGTGTCTTGGAGTTAGCCAAGCTGATGACCGAGTATCAGGTTAGCTGTGTGGTGATTACCGACAAGAAGGAACTGGCGGCTGGGGAAGAGGACAAGGGGACTTCCAGGCGTACAGACACGGGAAATGGTAAGCGACTCGCCGCGTTAGATGCATCGCTGACGCCTCAATTGCTTATCCCAGTAGGCATTGTGACAGAGCGAGATATCGTGCAGTTCCAGGCGTTGGAATTAGACTTGTCGCGCATGGTGGCTCTCGATGTGATGAGCACACCGTTATTTTGTCTTCATCCCTCCGATTCGTTGTGGCTTGCCCATGAAGAGATGCGCCAGCGCCATGTGCGGCGGATTGTTGTGGCTGGCGATCGCGGAGAATTAGTGGGAATTGTATCCCAAACCAGTCTGCTGCAAGTGCTCAATCCAGCCGATATGTATGGTGCGATCGAAATCTTGCAACAGATGGTAGAGGAACGAACTACTCAATTAAAACGAACGAACCATCAACTGCGTCACGAAATAGCTGAACGTCAGCGAGCGGAGACAGCCTTATTAGAGGCACACGATCGCTTAAAAATTCTTGTTGAAGAGAGAACGGCACAGCTGACTAAAGCCAACATGCAGCTCAAGCGAGACATTCTCGAACGTCAGCGCGTCGAGGCAGCACTGCGTAAAAGCGAAGCCAAACTGAAAAAACAGGCAACCAAGCTAAAAAATGCAATTCAGGAATTGCGTTCTTACCAGATGCAGCTGATTCAAACCGAGAAAATGTCGTCGTTGGGGCAACTCGTCGCGGGTATCGCTCACGAAATTAATAACCCGATTAATTTTATCTACGGCAATATTGCCTATGCCAGCGAGTATGTCCAAGACATTATGTATCTGTTGGATCTTTACGAGCAGCACCACCCCCAGACTGTGGCAGAAATTGAGGAAGAGGCGAAGAAAGTTGACCTGAATTTTGTGAAGACTGACCTGCCCAAGCTGATCAATTCAATGAAACTGGGAGCCGATCGCATTCGCGACTTGGTATTATCCTTGCGTAACTTCTCTCGCTTGGATGAAGCCGAGATGAAATCGGTCGATCTTCATGAAGGTATCGATAGCACGCTATTGATTTTGCAGAATCAGCTCAAAGCCGCACCAGGGCGTTGCGAAATTGCAGTGATTAAACACTATGGCGATTTACCCCTGGTAGAGTGTTATCCAGGTCAGCTGAATCAGGTGTTTATGAATCTGCTTACGAATGCGATCGATGCCCTAGAAGAGTCCAGAAGGCTAGATTTGCAGCAAACCCATTGCAAGTCGCCCATTATTCCCGTACCCTTACCTGCGATCGCGATCTACACCGGAATTGAGGAAGTCAAGGCTGTAGAGCATTCGTCGTCATTCTCCCCTCCGACTCCCAATGCCGCGATCCGAATTGTCGATAATGGTTCGGGGATGACCGAATCGGTGCGTCGGCGTCTGTTCGACCCCTTTTTCACCACGAAGGGCGTCGGCAAAGGCACGGGTTTGGGTTTATCGATTAGCTATCAGATTATCGTTGAGAAGCACGGTGGGCAGATTAGCTGTACTTCAACCCCAGGACAAGGCACGGAGTTCGCGATCAAAATTCCGCTGCGACAACAACGTTCCTCAACTCGCTTTGCCATGGTTTGAATCTGGCAGAGCCAACGTAGACCGAGCCTACCGCAAATCCCAATCTTTTTTCAGTAGAGTGGAAGTAATTAAGTTAAGCAACAGCTATCGTGGAGTTTCCTGTAGCCATGAGTTTATCCCTCAAACAGCTGACCGTTTATCTGACTTTGTTAGGCCTAGGCTGTGGTGCAGGGGTATTAGGCAGCCGCTATCTCATGGTAGAGCAGAAATCGGTAGCAAACTCCCCGGAGACGATTCCAGCGGTATCGCAGCCTGCATTAAAACCTCAGAGGGCGAGTCGCCCTCCGGAAAGCAATATGAACTTTATTGCTGAGGCCGTGGAGCGAGTCGGCCCAGCCGTCGTCAGGATTGATTCGGCTCGTCAGATCTCCGCTAGCGATTTGCCAGAAGCATTCAAAAATCCCTTCTTTCGCCGCTTTTTTGGGAATGAGACGCCACCTCCCCAAGAACGGGTCGAGCGAGGCACGGGTTCGGGATTTATTATTAGCCCAGATGGACGCCTGATTACTAATGCTCATGTGATATCAGGGGCAGATAGCGTGAAAGTGACGCTCAAGGACGGCCGCACGTTTCAAGGTCGAGTGGTGGGGGTCGATCCCGTAACCGATGTGGCTGTGGTGAAAATTGAGGCGAAGAATTTACCGACGGTGAGTTTAGGCACATCGGAGAAGTTAATTCCAGGGGAATGGGCGATCGCGATCGGCAATCCCCTCGGATTGGATAATACTGTAACCGTGGGTATCATTAGCGCCCTAGACCGCTCTAGTTCTCAAGTGGGCGTTCCCGAAAAGCGGGTGAGCTTTATTCAAACCGATGCGGCAATTAACCCCGGTAATTCTGGCGGCCCGTTGTTGAATGCTACGGGAGAAGTGATTGGGATTAACACGGCGATTCGGGCTGGGGCTCAAGGCTTAGGCTTTGCGATTCCGATTGAAACCGCCCAACGGATTGCCAATCAGCTATTCACGAAAGGTCGGGTCGAGCATCCTTACTTAGGGATTCGGATGACGACGCTGACCCCAGATTTGAGAAAAGAACTCAATGAGGACAGCGAACTGAAATTGAAAGTGACGCAAGATACTGGCGTTATTATTATCAGCGTTGCTAAGAATTCGCCCGCTCAGCAAGCAGGACTCCAAGCCGGAGACATTATCCAAAAAGTCGCTGGCAAACCTGTTAAGAGTGCAGCGGAGGTACAAGATC
>DATNPC010000741.1:0-2989 GCA_036703375.1 Allocoleopsis sp. | reverse complement strand
TACTTGAGTACCCGGATTATCGTAGTCAATTACTCAGGTGACGAGCAGGCAACCTATCTGTTGGGGTTGATTGCCGAGCGGGTGACAGACACCCTAGATATAAAAGAATCTGATGTGGTGAATTCGGGAATACAAGTGGATGCAGCGCCTTACCTGGGAGCGATAGTCACAGATGAACGAGGCATGATTCAATGTATCCAGGTGGAGTCTCTTTTAACAGAAGCAGAGCGAAAATACCTACTGCCAGAGCAGCAACCTTTTACCTAAGTGTCACAAGCAGCGATCGAAGCTTTACTGCAACAAAAAATCGGCTTAGACCCAAATATTATAGGCTCGAATCAGATTGCTAGAGCCGTACATCAACGCTTGCTCGCTTGTGGTTTGTCGGATGTAAAAATGTACCGATTCCGACTGGAGACGTCACCAGCGGAATTAGATGCACTGATTGAAGCCATCGTTGTCCCTGAAACCTGGTTATTTCGCGATCGCGAACCTTTTGCATTTTTGAGTCACTATGTCAAGACTGAATGGCTACGAGCTTACCCCAACAACATCCTGCGGATATTGAGCATCCCCTGTTCGACGGGTGAAGAGCCTTACTCGATCGCAATTTGTCTGCTAGAAGCTGGTTTAACATCAAACAACTTTCAGATTGATGCCGTTGACATTAGCCAAAAAGCTCTCGATTATGCCCAACAGGCTATCTATACCCAAAAATCCTTCCGGGGTGGCAATCTAGGCTTACGGCAACTGTACTTTAATCAAGTAGGAAGTAAGTATCAACTCAAGGAACTAGTCAGAAATACCGTTCGCTTTACTCGGGGCAATATATTAGAGCCTCTATCTCTACAAAACAAAAAACCGTACCCTGTAATTTTTTGTCGCAACTTATTCATCTACTTGACCCCTTCGGCTAGAAAGCGAACCATTCAAGTTTTAAGCAGTTTATTAAGCGAGCGAGGTCTACTATTTGTCGGACATTCGGAAACCAGCACCATTCCACCTTTAACATTTGTGCCAGTCAGTCATCCCTTGGCTTTTGCCTTTCGCAAAATAGAACAAAGGCAAGACTTAATAAAAACACAGGAACTGACGAGTCAGAGTAGATTGAGAAGACGAGAAGGCAAACTCAGCAACCTTTCTCCAAAATCAGATGAACGGACAGATTTATCAGCTACTTCTAGAAAAGATCGAACAGTCCAGGAAAACTCACCTTTGCCATCTCCAATCTCACCTTCTCAACCCACAATAGCCAACTCGGAATCCATGCTGGAAACAGCTAAAGTTTTAGCCGATCGCGGTCAGTTGAATGAAGCCGCTACGTTATGCGAAACTTACCTGAGCCAAGCTCGTGTGAGTGCAGAGGCTTATGTTCTGTTGGGTCAAGTACGTCAGGCACAAGGACAGGACGAGGAAGCTGTTCAATGCTTTCAAAAAGCAACTTATTTAGAACCTAATTGCTATGACGCACTTATCCATCTAGCTTTACTTAAAGAACACTCAGGAGATTTTAAGAGTGCTGCCATTATTAGACAGCGAATTGAACGTCTAAAAAACCTATAAGCATAAATTATAAAACATGGGGATGAAGGATTTTAAATGTGTGATTTTATAAGGAGCAATTAGTCAAGGAAGAATGGATGTTTAGAACCAACTCTTTACAAGCTCGGATGTTCGGTGCATTTCTATTCATGGGTCTAATTGTACTCATTGTGGCGTTAATCGGCTGGAGTGGAAATGCACGACTGAGCAACCACATTAGAACCATCGGTGAAAACAGCTTTCCCAGCGCGATCGCTCTTTTGCAAATTGATGCAGGGCGCAGTGATATTCAATCGGCTGAGCGATTGCTCCTCAATACCAGAATAGATCGACAGTTAAGACAAGCTACTTTAAATAGAATTAATCAAACTTGGGAGCAAATTGATGAAACATTAAAAGGCTATCAAAGTCTTCCCCGCAGCCAGCAAGAAAACGAACTATATCAAATATTTCTAAGGGATTGGAACAGATGGAAGCAAACCAGTGAAGAATTCAGGCAACTGAATGCTAAATTTGAAGACTCTAGTACAATCACTCCCCTCAGAAGACAGATTGAATTGTTGCAACAGAATCGAGGAAATTCTCCAGAATTTGCAGCGGCTCAAGCAGCAGAAGCGGATGTTAATCAGATGCTCGATTATACGTTCAATCAGAAAGAGCCTGCTTTTCAAGCTGTCGATCGATCATTGAACGCGCTCATCGAATTGAATCGAAAACTGGGAGAAAAAGTTACTCAATCAGCCGCAAAGGATGTAACGAGAACAACCTTTTGGGTTGTAGTTGGCATGGTCATTGGTCCATTGACGGCTATCGTGTTTGGTCTTTACTTCAGTAATACCGTTGCTAGACCTTTAGGGAACAAAATTGTGGAAGTTGTAGGAGTAGCCGACAAAATCTCTAAAGGCGATCTGACCAGTAGAATTCAACCCACTGACGAACGCGATGAAATTAGCAAATTGCAATTGGCTTTTCATCGCATGACTCAAAGTCTCAACTCACTGATTCGTCAAGTACAGCAGTCGGGTATCCAAATTACCACCTCTACTACTCAAATTTCGGCTAGCGGGAGGGAATTAGAAGCTGCCGTTACAGAACAAGTTGCCTCAACCAATCAAGTAGTTGCTACAGCACGAGAAATTGCTGCCAACTCCGAACAACTGGTCAAAACAATGGATGAAGTCAGCGACTTATCCCAGATTACTGCTGATGCAGCAACAGAGGGTCAAAAAAACTTGATTCGCATGCAGACAACCATGCGTCAATTGGCAGATGCTACTACTTCTATTTCTGCTAAATTAGGCATCATCAGCGAAAAGGCTAATAATATCAATAGCATTGTTATTACGATTACCAAGGTCGCCGATCGCACCAATTTGCTATCGCTCAATGCAGCCATCGAAGCAGAGAAAGCGAGAGAATATGGCTTAGGATTTGCAGTTGTTGCTCG
>DATNPC010000740.1:0-3124 GCA_036703375.1 Allocoleopsis sp. | reverse complement strand
GCGATCGCGGGGATTGGATTGGCAATCAGTGGTTTAACCGCTACCGTCGCTACCGCCCATCAGCCTCCCCTAAAATCCTATACAGACCTCTCTTTCCTGTTATCTCCAGCTTTTGGATTGAGTATTGCGTTCAGCGCACCTTTTTTAATCTGGTTGATTGTCCGCCTCTTTCGCCGTTAAAAGATATCCTTTTCTCTTAGCGCGAAGCAAATCGCCGGACGGCAAACAAGCTACCCACCAATCCGACTGTGCCGCCCAGCGTCAGCAGCAGTAATGGCAGCAATATTAACTGAAGTGGATTCGGTTGCGCTCCACCAGCAATGTATTTGATGAAGTCGGGACCAGTGGCAAGTAAATTAGCCAGAAATTCTTGGACGCTGGCAATCAAAATCCATGCGATCGCGGCACCAACCAGACCGAATGTCATCCCTTGTAAAATAAAGGGTAGATAAATCCAGGCTGTTGTTGCTCCCACTAATTGCATAATTTCGATTTCTCGCCGTCGTGCCATGACAATTAGACGAATCGTGGTCGTGATGACGGCAAGGGCAGTGAGGCTGAGAACTGTAATAATAATGAAACTGACCCAGCTTAATCCCTGATTGAGCTGCTGCATGCGTTGAAGCACCTCATCCAGATATCGCACTTCATCAACTCCCGGTACTTGAGCCAGTTTGACAGCTAGAGTGGGGACATCTTGAGAACGTCTAGCCTTTACCCTCAACTCATCCACTAAGGGATTGCCTTCCAATTGCTCAGTCGCACCCTCAACATCCGACAGCCCTAATTCCTTGACTAAAGACGCCCAAGCTTGCTCTTTGGAAATCGTTTTAACATCGGTTACGTCGGGCAGTTGACGCACTCGTGGGAGTACCTTTTCTAATGGTGCGCCCGGATCGAGATAGACGGAGACTTCCACCTGACTCCCGAACTGATTGAGCAGTCCCTCTACCTTCCAGGTTGCCTGCAAGCTGATGCCAAACAGAAATAGTAAGACAGTGACGGTACTAATCGCCGCCCAGTTCATCCACCCTCCACGCTGCAACCCTAAAAGCGTTTCGCGCAGAAGGTAGTCGAGTTTGGTGAGAAATTGGAACATGTGAAGGGGAATGGGTAATGGGTAATGGGTAATAGAGAAGAGAGATTGTAGCACTGCCTACCATACATTGCTGACTGGAGTGAGTTCCCGCTCCAACTGCTCACTGCTCACTGTTGAACAGGTGGGGAATCACCCCAATTCCGAACCCCTAGAACTGTTAGTATTGATGTAAACTGCACTGTTACAAATAGCTCAATTCGCGAGTCTCTCCCATGACTGCCCAACTTGTTGTCGAAAAGAAAAAGTTAGAAAATCCACCTTTAGAAATTCATTATCTAGGCGATCGCGTTTTGCGTCAGCCTGCTAAACGTGTTGCTAAAGTAGACCAAAGCATTCGCCAATTGGCACAGGAAATGCTGCAAACGATGTACAGTGCCGATGGCATTGGTTTAGCGGCACCGCAAGTCGGGATTAATAAGCAAATCATTGTCATCGACTGCGAGCCCGATAATCCCAACAATAAACCTCTGGTTTTAATTAACCCAGCGATTAAGCGTTTTGGTCGCAGTCTGTGTAATGCCCAAGAAGGTTGTTTGAGCATTCCAGGCGTTTACCTCGATGTGATGCGTCCGGAAGAAATTGAAGTCACGTACAAAGACGAAAACGGCCGTCCGCAAAGCTTAAAGGCAACAGGACTCCTCTCTCGTGCGATTCAGCATGAGATGGATCACCTCAATGGCGTGATGTTTGTCGATCGCGTGGAAAATGGTCTGGCTTTGACCGATGAATTGAAAAAGCACGGCTTCTCAGTGCAAGCTGTGAAACCAATCGCTTAACGGGGATCTGCGACAAACACCATGATGACACCAAAAAGTGGTCTGTTTTTACTGGGTTCCTGCATCAGTGCGATCGCAGCTGTGGGTTCAATCTTTGAACTTTCGTCTGGCAATCCCGAATTAGGTTCATTGGTAACAGGAAGTATCTTAGCCGCTAGCACTCCCTTAACTGGGATCTTTTTTTATGTGGCAGTGCGTATCGCCAAAGCGAATGAATAGATAGGGCATCTAATCTATATAGATGTGCAACAGCTAACTGGTTACTGTTAGCGGACAGTAGCGACAGCTCTTAGCAACAACTGTTAGAGTTGTAACAGGCCTAGCTTTACGCGAATCAGACCCCTTGTCTATGTGCCAAATCAAATCAACCAGTCAATTAGCGACGAGATAAGTGTAGCGATATGACTGGTCAAGGCTACCGTGGATTTTTGCGACAGCTGTCTGCGGGTAGTGCAGCAGCGCTGCTACTACCCCCCTACCCTCTACCGGATGAGCGGGAAATGGTAATTGGGCGCGACCCCAATTGCCAAGTTATCTTAGAACCAACGCTATACATCAGCGTATCCCGGCGTCATGCTGCCATTCGCCCCCTCCACTCCCTCAGTAATGGCTTACCGCACTGGGAAATATGCGATTTAAATAGTGCGAACGGGACGTATATTAACGGACAGGTGTTGCGAGGGTGCCAGGTATTGCAAGCAGGCGATCGCATCGAACTCGGTCAAGACGGCCCCGTATTTATATTTGAGTGCCAATTTAGCCCCAGCACCACTCCGCGTTATTCACCTCCACCAGAACCCACGAATGTCATCGCCCCCGCCCAAATGCCCATGACACGGGCGAGTATGGCGGGACATCAGAAGAAGAAGCCTGATTCTGTCACCTTTACCCAGTTGTTTCCCATTGCTTCAACGGGGCGGGACTTACACCAGAAAGCCTTCTTGATCCCTGGTGTCCTGACAGTGGTTTTTGTCGTGTTAATGTTTGCCGCCGTTGGTCAACCTCTGGTTTTCAATCTGCTGCTGGCGGGGTATTTAGCTGGTGCCGCATCTTTCTTTGTCTACCGGCTGTGCGGCAAGCCAAAACCCTGGTTAGTCTTAATCGGTTGTGCGGCTACTACCGGACTCATTTTAGTGAGTCCGCTGCTTCAGCTATTTATCTTTGTTTTTCGCGAGGTTTTGCCGGGAGACTTGCCAAAACAAGGGGAAATGGTCAGTCTCGCGGCTTTATTTACTCGGATGTTCTTTGG
>DATNPC010000739.1:0-2483 GCA_036703375.1 Allocoleopsis sp. | reverse complement strand
TATCTTTAGCAATCAACTGCTGCATTCTGCGATCGCGAATCATAAAATTAGTGGCGGCTGTATCTTCATCCACCAACAACAACTTCGCACCGGCTTCCAGTGCTTCCATAATATTGGCCGCTTGCGACGTACTCCCACTGGCATTCGGGGTGGAAAATTGACGGGTGGAGCGACCTTGAGGTAACTGATTAATAAACGGCGAAATATCCACACCCGCAATACTGCGGCCATCTTCTGCTCGAATCTTCACGGCGGCAGGATGAGTCACAACTAATTCTCGCCCATCATCAGGGATATGATTGTAGACGCCTAATTCAATGGCTCGAAGTAACGTGGACTTACCATGAAAGCCACCTCCCACAATCAACGTTACACCAGCCGAGATACCCATACCCGTGACTAAACCGCGATTGGGACAGGTAAACTCAACTCTGAGCGTTTCTGGAGATTGGAAAGGCACCGCATCATCGAGCAACGGGCGTTCATCGACACCACTGCGTCGCGGCAACATTGCACCATCTGGAATAAAAGCGACTAACCCACGTTCTACCAATTGCTGACGCAACCACTCGGCATCTTCAACGGTTTCGACGTGGCGATCGATCGCAGCCGGATCGAGCGATCGATAATAAACAGAGCGATCGACAATTTGGGGAATATCATCGCACAGCATCTGTGCTGCCTGCCGTCCTGAAATGCTGCGTCCCTGTGCTGGTAGCCCGACAACGAACCTCACTTCAACCCATGCATCGCTCACAAAGACTGAGGTGCGCTCTAAAACCGATTGTCCAATTTGAGTAATGGCTATCAGTCCGCTTTTACCCGTCCCACGCCGAGAACTAATATGACGCGCTGCACGGTCAAATTGACGAGTCAGGTAATCCCGTAGGGCAATTTCACGAGCAAGAGTTTGATAGAGGTGAGGCGGAAAACCAGCAACGGACTGCGGCACCTGCACCCGTACTTGCGATGGACTGGCAAAGGGGTCTCCCTGAACGCGATCGATAATGAGAGTAAAGTTGGGGAATTTATAGCTTCCCTTGATATCCTTGTAAGCTTTGTAGCCACGACCGTCCAGTTGCAGGAGACGTTGGCGCAGATTTTCGCAATTCGTCATTGGTTATTGGTTGTTGGTTATTGGTTGTTTGTTGTTGGTTATTGGTTATCAGCTTGCTCACTAACAACTAACAACAAATTAAAACGATGAACCAGGTTGCTTGAGAAATTCCATTTCTTCTGGAGTTATCTCTCGGTTCAGAATCTTGTTGCGATGGGGAAAACGTCCGAAGCGTTTGATGACGTTGAGGTGACGGTGAGCGTAATCAACACCGGACACACATTCGGGGTAATCTTTAAGCTTCGAGAACAACTCGACGCACTGATGCTGATCGTCCAGGTTTTCGCTGTGTTCAAATGGCATGTAGATGAACCATCGCTGTATGGGTAATAACTCTTTGTCAAATCCTCGCTCAACAGCGTGTTTGGCGGCGGCAAGTGCTTGTGAATCGGTGGCAAAGGCTTGAGATTGACCGCGAAACATATTGCGGGAAAATTGATCGAGCAGGAGAATTAGCGCTAGACAACTTAGGGGTGAGTCTTTCCAGTCATCTAGCTCGCCAGCCGCCGCTTTTTGGTAGTCTGATAAAAAACGCGATCGCACTTCTTCGTCAAAGTCTGGGTTTTTGATAAACCAAACTTTGCGGGACTTTCCATAATCTGCTTCATCAGGTTTACCAAACCAAAAATCTAAAACTTCCTGGAATTGCGACATCTATTTCTCCTACTACACGCACCTGATAATTGCTATAAGCTGATGTGCATTTAAATTGCATACCCTCAGATTTTGGTAAAAACCATCAATCTCTATCCCCGTCTCCCTGTCTCCCCGTCCCCCCATCTCCCCGTCCCCCCGTCTCCCCGTCTCCCCGTCTCCCCGTCTCCCCGTCTCCCCATCTCCCCATCTCCCCATCTCCCCGTTTGACCAGACACGGTATTACTTGTCGGAAACGTTGGGAAACCATAGCATTTTGAGAGGTGTATCACCAATCTAGCTACAATGCGAAACATTCAAGGAAGACGAGTCGAGTAATCAGCGCTTTGTCCAATACCTCCTCACCACAGGCTGACGATAACAGCGAACTGACAGGATACAGTATTGATAATGCAGCTTCAGGGAAAACAGAGATTCACAACCCGAGTTTATTGGCTAGTGTGGTCAGGTATCCTTACAGCACTGAGTGCTGGAGGATGGTTAGTTTATGGCCACACATTCGATCGCTCGGATAAGCCGATACCAGTTAATTTAGTGACCGTAGAGCGAGGCAATGTCGAGGTGGCGCTGCCGGAAAGTGGTACTGTTGAGTTGGGCGGACAACAATCGCTAAAGTCTCCAGGAGAAGTTACGGTCGATCGAGTACTAGTGAAAGTGGGCGATCGCGTTCGATTCGGTCAAAAATTACTCCTACTACGCAATCGGGAAGGAC
>DATNPC010000738.1:0-2273 GCA_036703375.1 Allocoleopsis sp. | reverse complement strand
ATGGATTCTAGAGTGAGACTATTGCCCAAAATTCTTCCTCTAACTGCCTGCCTAATTCATAGGTAGGAATCTTTGCCTGTTTCATTTCAGTTACCTTCATGAGCAATTCCTCACTACAGCAATTGAAGAAGGTAATCCATTTTTCTTATGGCTTTAACTCAGACACACCGCTTTAATCGTCGTTCAAAAGATGCTTCCGTATATCCCCTGATGGTTGCATCCTCGTTTGTTCTTTTGACCGATATGGTCTACACGTCCAGCGTGTTGAGCGTCTCGGCGGTAACTCTTGGAAGCATCGGCATTTCCTATATGCTCTGGCCTGCTGAGTTTAGCACCGTGGGTCGTTGGTTCAAACGGTATCGATTGAGCTGGCAAGCCGGTTTACTTGTTGCAGTGGCGGCAATGTTTTTCCTCAACGGCATATCTCAACCGGCTTCGGCTCAGTTTTTCGGACAAGCGGAACAGTGGATGACGGGGCAATTCCCCCAAGGCGGTCAGGTTATTCCATTGGTGTTCAACGTTTTGCGCGGTTTGTTCATCCTGTACCTGGGTATCTCTTTGGTGAAAGTCGTTCAGGCAGCACGTCAGGACGAAGACTGGCAGAACTTGGCACGTACTCCTCTCATCATCCTGATTGCCATCACAATGGGCGACTTGCTCAGTCAGTTCATTATCGGTGGCGGTGGCGCTTAAAGAGCGCGGCTTTCACGCGCACACGATACGACGAAGACGCGAGATATCTTTTAGGCCGTGACCGACGATTCCAAAAAATTCCGCAAGGTTAACGCCAATCTTGGTCAGCAGCCTAATATCGGACCTTTCCCTGCTGACCAATTCCTCCCCTGGATCGCCATTGTTGGAACATCTTACTACTTGTGCAAGGTGTTGTTGCAATTTAATTGGGTCGCTACTGGTTGTGTCGCTGCTTGGGGCATTGCAACTTGGTGGGTTCTGACTGGTTCCAAGTCTTGGCGATTCTTATCCAAATTCATCGGTACTCCCTACTTAGTACGTGGCTACGGTCGCTACCGACCATTCCTTAAGTCTGATTCCCAAGACCCTAGATAGTTAGTTTTTCAATCGTTTCAAGCGCTACGTTTTTACGGTTTTTAGGTTTTAGGCAAATGCAACTCAAGAGAGAGCCTGTAGCTAAACAGGCGTCTAACAAGGCTGAGAAAGTTCCCAAACAGAAAAAGAAAATTGGCGCTCAAAGGTTTGACAACGGCTCCGAAAAGCGCAAAGGGACGCCGATTGAGGACTTGTTTCAGTTGGTATCGATGGTTCGCATCGAATTGGAAGGTCGCCAAGTAGGCGGCTACCTTCTCCAAAAAGATGAGAACAGCTTCATGGTTACTTTTGGGTTTGAATGCATGGGCATTCATTCCACCATGCGAGCCGAACAAATCGACCCAGTTTTTGACGCAATAGAAGCTGGTTTGAAGGACTTTCCCCAAGGTGGTGAGTGTTTGACAATTCATATGTCTTCGTTCACCACCGATGCCCTTCGCCAACGCCAGCTTAAGACGCTGATAAAGCAAGCGCCTTCCGATGAGATTGCCTACCTTCTGCTGTCGGATCGTCAGAGGGTTGCCGAACTTACCAAAATGGGCATTCGCAAACCCAAAAAACTTTATCTCTATTGCACCTATACCATCGAACCCGGAGCGGTTGGCGCGTCCGATCCGATTGAGAAGCTACTTGGCAAATGCGATCGCATTTGGAAAGACTTTACTGGGCAACTGGCTAAAGCTCAGTTCGTGCAGATGGAGCAGCTAATTGCTGCCTCTTATGCCACTGGCTTTCAGCAATGGGAACAGCTTTTATCTAACAAGCTGGGGCTTAACTTAAGAGTCCTCAACGATACCGAGCTTTGGGAACTTCTTTGGTATCGCCTGAACCATTCTCCACCAATCGAGGTTCCCCAAGTTTTGGTTCTTACGCCAGACGGCTTGCGCGAAGAAGTGCGTAGTGAAATGTCTCCCTTGACGCTTTTAGCCGCAGAGGAACTGCCCGTCACCGACCGCCGCTGGGTACACGCTAATGGCAAATATGTCGGAGTGATGCCCTTTGTCGATAAGCCGGGGGGCTGGGTTGGAAAGGAATCTCAACTTCGTTACATCTGGGAGGTTTTATCAAAAGAGAAAGTTTACGACACTGAGGTTTTTTGCCAGTTGACTAGAGCTAATGAAGCGATAGTCAAAAGCAATATGCAGCGCCTGACCAAACAGGCGAATACAGCTACGGCTATTGCATCGCAGGGGAACTCCATCGAT
>DATNPC010000737.1:0-5519 GCA_036703375.1 Allocoleopsis sp. | reverse complement strand
GGACTCCTGCCGGATTATGTTGAATAATGATCGAGAAGGCTATATTGGTCAGGATACTGCCTTTAAGAGTCATTTCGTACCTGGATTACAAGCCTTACGCCCCGAACAAAGATACAATGTGAAATCATTGACAGTAGATATCCATCTTGGTTGAACGCAACAATGAGCGATCGACCCATGTATCGAAATTGAACTTGACGCTTTGTGAATGCAACGAAGACAACGTCTTCGTTCAATATCTATGCCATGTAGGAGATGACTTAAATGCCGTACCCAGTTGGATAAGGATAATTGCAATTCACGGGCGGAGAGTGCCTCGACGCTCAAGGCGAGTATTGTGCAACCGCACTTATAAACACTCTTATCGATCTTAAACGGAACGTACCAAGAACTGTCTTTTAAGTTGCTGCACTCACCATCTGTATAGAATATGAAAAACCTCGAACGACCGATTGCCGTAGAGCTGTTTGCGGGAGCCGGAGGGCTATCCTTGGGGATGGAACAAGCTGGCTTTGATATAGGGGTGGCAGTAGAAGACGATCCGGTTTGTGCCGCAGTCTACAAATATAACAAGCCTAATACAAATGTACTCAGAGCAAACGTTATCGAAACGTCGGGCGAGGATATCCTAAAAGCCGTAGCCGACTGGAATAACAGAAAAGATAATAAGATTTCACTAATCTGCGGTGGGCCACCATGCCAAGGATTCTCCAATATAGGCAAGAGAAACGTTGATGACACGCGAAATAATCTTGTGTTTGAGTTTTGCCGATTGGTAAAAGAACTGAAACCGGATTACTTCGTGATGGAGAATGTACCAGGACTGCTATCACACAAATATAAGGGCATTCTACTTAAGCTGATATCCGACTTCAAAGAAGCTGGGTATCAAATTACAGAACCCGTACAAATTCTGGATGCCTCTTTTTTCGGAGTCCCTCAGAAGCGACGGCGAGTATTTATTCTAGGCGCTCGTCATGGAAACCAGTTACCTACTTATCCGGTGCCACCGCTGTTCATCGAAAAGCCCAACCATCTCATAACCGTAAGAGAGGCGATCGCCGACTTGCCAAATTTAGATGACTTTGAGGAACTGCTGGAGAGAGACTGGGTTGAGCTATCGGTTAGCCAGTTGTACCGAATGCAAAAAAATGCCTCAGACTATGCCCGTATTTTAAGAAACCTGGTTGAGGACGAACGAGATTTCAGTTACCCCAGATGGTGGAATCCCAAGCTCCTTACCAACTCTTGGCGGACTGAGCATGATTATGAATCACGAATTAGGTTCGCTGGCACGGCACCAGGAAAGATGGAGCAGACCAGCCGGTTAAAGCGGTTGCACTGGGAAAAACAGTGTTGCACGCTCAGGGCGGGAACCGATGCTAAAAGAGGTGCTCACACCTCGGCACGTCCCCTGCATCCAGAGTATGCGAGAGTCATCTCGGTCAGAGAGGCAGCAAGATTACACTCGTTCCCAGATTGGTTCCGCTTCCACGCAACAAAGTGGCATGGGTTCCGTGAAGTGGGAAATTCAGTGCCGCCACTACTGGCACGGGCAATAGGCTCAAAAGTGATAAAGGCTATGGGGCATACTCCAGAGCGTCCTACTTCTACCCTATCGCTGGGAGACAGCAGCCTACTGAATTTTGAAACAAGGGAAGCCGCACTGCATTGGACAAACTTGAAATACGCGGTTCGATAAACCCGCGTACATTCAAGAGTTTTAGCGTAGCAGACTTATGCGTAAACGGCGTTGAACGCCAAAAAGATAGGTAGCGTACAAAATGTCTGCTACACCCATTTTTTAAACAATTGAATCATTAAAAAATTGAACTATGCACGTTCGATGGATCAAGCGAAAAAACCGAAGAATTGGTGAGTTTGAAGTCTGTTGTCTTTGCGAAACCAAGAGAGTAATAGGCAAGAAAAATCCCCAAAATAAGACAATAAAATCGCTAGGACAAATTGCTGTAAAACCTACGCGATCGCAAAGAGAAGTATTTTGGGAAGACGTAGCTAGAAGTATCGAGCAATGCAATATACCAACAGAAATCAAAGCGGCAATTGAAGCAACGATTGCCCAAAAAGTACCGCGAGGAAGAAACCCGCACGGAGATAGCGACGCCTGCGTAGAGTGGTACACGCCGGAATTCTACATTAGGTTGGTCAAACAAGTTTTAGGGAAAATAAGCCTCGATCCGGCAACGAACGCATTAGCCCAAACGTGGATCGAAGCTGAATTTTACTACACAGCTATTATTGACGGCTTCAATCAAAAATGGTTTGGAAAGGTATTTCTCAACCCACCCTACGGGAAAAATCAGCCGCTCAAAAGAAAAGCCCCAGACTGGCTAGAGAGAGCGATCGCAGCTTACGAGCATGGAGAGATAGAGGAAGCGATAATCCTGCTCAATAGAACGGGGGCAGCGTGGTACAAGAAGTTACTCAAGCGAGCCAGTGCATTGTGTGAGGTCGAAAAACGAATCCCCTTTATCGATGCAACAGGTAAGCAACAAGATTCCCCGCGTTACTATAACGATTTCATCTATTTAGGCAAAAATACCGCTCTGTTTGAAGAAGTCTTCTCAGAAATTGGGGATGTAAGGATTATCTCGGTAGACAGTAAAGCCGATAGTAAAAATGGGTACAGCCAAAAATTCAATAGTAATGGAAATCTTGCGACTTCCATTAGTAGCATGACAAATGGGAAAGTGAATTCTCATAAAGCTGTAGTCAACTAAAATACAAGACTCAATCGAAAAATATCTTGAACTAAGTCAAAAAGTATCGGATAATTAGAAAAGCGTGAAGGAAGAGTTGGCAGAATTATCACGCAAGAAGCGAGAAAATCCAATCTTCTCTTCTAAGCGAACAACCCAAGAATTCGCCTATGAGTGAGAATAATTACTTCCTCAAGTATCACGAACTGGTGGTGCACCGAATCTTCAATAAGGACACGGGCTTGTACCCACACCAGCGGGAAGCTCTATTAGCAATGTACAGGAAAGCGCAAAGGGGAGAGCTTTCTCCAAAAAAGCCAGGAGGGAGAGAAGCAGCTTTCATGCTGTGCGGCGTGGGAACTGGCAAAACGCTACTACAAGCCGTGTCAGCCTACCTGCTAGCACCCTGGATGGGGGGAAGGCAGATCTTGAACCTGTCAGATAACTGCACGCTCAGAAGCAGATTTATCAAAGACTTCCCAACAACAGAAGATCACAAACCAGTCTACGAACAATGGCTGCTATACAGCCTGAACATCCTGCCACCTGGAGTCCCACCACCCAAAATTGTCGAGCTAGACGCTCTTAACTTCAATAGTTGGGCGTTTGTCCTGGATCGAGCCGATATGCTAGTGGGGAATCGACAATTCGTACTCAACTTAGTGCACAGAGGAGACATTGCGCCGCATCAAGTTGGACTGATCTCAATCGACGAAGCACACTTCTCAGCCGCTTCTAGCTACAGAACGATCTGCCAGTACTTTGACCAGTCGATTGTGGCGTTCTTCACGGGGTCAAAGTTCAGGTCTGACGGGCAACCACTACCCTACGTGAAGTATCGGGAGATAGAAGACAGGGACGAACTAGGAAGGACGATCGTCAAATATGCCCCGATCGCAGACTATGAATTCACGATTCAAAATGCCTGGAGCTTGAACCCGCCACCCATCAAGAGGATTTGCTTATATGAGGCAACCTCTTCAGGGTTTCTAATTTTGGAGAATGGAACGGAGACCGAGTATAAACTGGATGAGTTTATAGAAAAAGCAACAACCGACAAACTGTGGTTTCGGCGAATTGTTTTAGCCGATTCATTTTGTATGCCAGTGCTAGAAATGGCTTGCCGTATCTTAAAAGAAAAAAGGGAAGCAACCTCGCAGCCTCACGTAATGTTAGTGCGCTGCCTGAACATAACTCATACCCATCGCGTAGCAACGTTATTGGAGGAAAACTTCCCTCACCTAGTTGGGCGAGTAGGCATCATTCACAGTGGCAAAGATGGATACGATTTAAGTGGAAAACCCAGTGAAATCCTGGAGCGATTCTACAGCGGAGAGCTGGATGTACTGTGTCACTGCGGCAGCGTTGGTTGTGGTTTTGACCATAAATGGATATCGGTTTCAGTGACTTTAACCGTGCTAAAAAGTTTGTCCCCTGCCGAACAAGAGTGGGGACGAGCCATCAGAAGAGTACCGGGAGAAGCACCTCCGTTGATACATGATATCAAGCATCCCAACTGGGCGGTTGTGGTAACGCATTCAGCCTTAGAATTAAGAGACTTATTCAACAAATTCTACGTCGGAGTAGAAGCCCAATCGCTCAAAGAAGAAGTTGTTCCCGCCCCCAAGCACATCCCCAAGATAGAAACAGATTATGAAGCAGGGGAGACAGTAATCACTGTAAACAATACAGGGAACTTAAAGCCTGGAGACGTAATAAAAATTTCCTATTTAAAGCCCCAGATCAATACAGGTTACAAGGGAAAAAACGAGAAGTTTAACCTGGAACAAGAGCTGCTCGATGCCAGTGAATCGTCACCTTCAGTTCTGCCCTTGCCGAGCAGTCCGAGCGGAGAATCAAGTTCAGAAAATTGTCTGCCTTCCGTTCCACCGTCAGTTCTACCATCAGGAGAAGAATACAAAGAAACTTTAAGTTCACGCGATCGCGATAGTATGCCTCTATTTTCTCGTTCCGACAACCCCGGTGAATCAAACCATGAGTTTCCTTGGGCAAAAGAAGTCGAGGCAATAAGTTCTAAATTGCGAGAAATTCGGTCGATGGTGAGCGTAAGCGTTGCTGTAGAAGAGATTCTCTCGCACAAACAATTTTCAATTCAGCCGATCTGGGAAGATGTTCCTGCCGGAGCACAGATTAAAATCGAAAGGGAATTTGAGTACTCGTTCCCAGAGTTCAAAGAACATATAGGGCTAGATTGGACGATATCAGTTGAAGGAAAACAGATTAGTTTCAAGGAGTATCAGAAACAAAGCCTTCTGCGAGAACGAGGGATGGAAGTAGACGCTGAAGGAGACGTAGTAATAAACGGAGTTAAACTGAAACATACGCTGCCCCCTCAAGCCTATGAAATTTTTATAAAGGGGCTGGAGACAGAACTCACTACACACTCCTGTTTAGTTCCGCACTGCAACGAAGTAGCACGACCAGACTTAGATATTACGAGCCGCGCTTCTGAATATGGAAGTAAGATCAAGAGGTTAGTTCAAGGGGTGCTAGACAATCGATTCTTAATTCCAGATGGAAAAAACGGAGATTCGCTCGTAATAGAACCAGTTCCCTGCTTAAAAGGCGCGTTCGATCGCGTCCGTGCAAAAGGAAAAGAACCAACCTTCAAAAATAACAGTGGGTTGCTTCATTCAGCCGTATTCGGACACATCAAAGAGCAAACCGGAAAACCCTGGAACGAGCAGGAAACAGCAGGCAATTACGAAGTAGCCATACAGCTCGCCAAGGAGCTATTGAATCGATGTAAGTTTGAACTCTTTTCCCAAAAGAAACAAC
>DATNPC010000736.1:0-3748 GCA_036703375.1 Allocoleopsis sp. | reverse complement strand
TTTGGATTCTACCATTTTCATAAAATCGTTTCTTGGAAAAACCCAGATGGAGGGGTTTCCCCCAAACCCCCCACTGGGGGACGGAGTGCCTACCTAGAGACCCCCTGCACAAGGGTTGGTTGGTAAAGTAGGAAGGTTCTTACTCCGTTCCCGCCAGAAGGTTACCTATTCCTCACTTCCCCAGCTCCCTCAGCTCCCTCAGCTTCGGTTTATCTACATAATTGGGATGCTTCCCTCGGCTAGTGTCTCACTTCGCTAGCCGCAGCCGCCATAATGTCTACGTTGACACTCCAACGGAAGACAGCACGTTGGATTCTTGGTTCACAGACTCGCCGTTAAACGACAGGATTGCTCCAATCGCCCAAGAGGGCAAATCTCCCCAAGCGTAGGTTCCCGTGTGCCCCACGGTACACAGTGCTAGTTTCAGGATGTTGATGGCAGCATTCACATCCCTATCTTCTACGAATCCGCAATGCGGACAAACATGGGTTCTAGTTGATAGGGATTTCTTCACTTTCTGACCACAGTTAGAGCAGTTCTGACTTGTATTATGAGGAGGCACAGCTACTGTCACCTTCCCATACTTAAAGCCAAAATACTCCAGCCACTGGCGAAATGTAGACCATCCTGCATCACTGATAGATTTAGCAAGATGCCGATTCTTGACCAACCCTTGAACATTTAAGTCTTCGTAGGCTATCAGGTCGTTAGACTGAACCACGGAGTATGCGACTCGTTTGCCGTACTCTTTTCGCTGCCTGCTTACTCTTAAATGCTTCCGGGCATATCGAAGTCTTGCTTTGTGGTAGTTTTTTGACTGCGGTTTAGCACTTTTGTTGAACTTCTTGGATTTTTTACGATTCGCTCTGTTGAGTTGACGCTCCGACTTCCTATAGAACTGAGGGCAAGGTTCTGTATTCCCTTGATTGTCGGCAATGAAGAACTTTAACCCTAAATCCAGTCCGATCATTTTTCCAGTTAGTTCTGGTTCCACCCTAACTACAGCATCAATCGCAAATTGAGCGTAGTATCCATCCGCCCTACGGACTAATCGAACTCGCTTAATCTGTTTAATGTCATAGAAGTTAAGGTCGTAGGTTCCCTTTAGCTTAAGAGTTCCGATATTCTTCCCATCCCGAAATATAATAGCCTTTCGATTGGGTGAAAGCTTCCAGCCGCTTGTTTTATATTCAACTGAGCGGCAATTCCTTTTGAATTTTGGAAAGCCTTTTTTGCCTTTAACCTTCTTTTTGCAGTTGTCAAAAAACCGAGCAATAGCGCTCCAAGTTCGTTCTGCCGCAGATTGTCGAGCCATTGAGTTGAGTTCTTCGGCAAAAGGAAATTCAGCCGCCAGCACAGCACAGTATTTGTTGAGGTCGGATTGATGCAATCCCTTGTTGTCCATCCAGTAGCGCAAGCATTTGTTTTGGATGAATTGGCTAGTGCGAATCGCCTCATCTATAGCGCGATACTGAGCAACATCGCCTTTAACTTTGAACTCGTAAACTATCATGGATTCGACCTAACCACCACGTATCTTATATGAGCACCTTCCATATAAGATGTGCGGGAAGTTTTATGGCTTCGTTGCTCAATCTATTGGTCGCCTCCATACTTCCGGCGACCCGCCTTATATCCCACATCTGAAGAAGTGGGCTTTACGGCGTTCTCTATAAAATCTCGCATTAGAGCCAAAACTGCTGGGATGACGATATGGCCCATATCAAATTCTTGATACTTCACGGTCACGCCCAACGCTTTTAGGTTATCTCTTGCGCTCTGAGCTGCACTCACAGGCACCATGCCATCTTGCCTCCCATGTGCGATTAAGACAGGTGGCAAGGATTTAGCCAAGTTAGGTTCTGGCTTGGCATGCCAATAGCCACTCAGACAGACTAAACCTGCCAGCGGTAAGGTGAGACCCACATCTAGCGTCATGGCTCCACCTTGAGAAAATCCAGCCAAAATTGTGCGGGATAGAGGTACACCCGTGCGACGCTCTAACGATGTTAGCCAGTCAATCAGCTGTTCCCGACTTGCCGCTAAAGTGCGATCGTCACCTTGTCGCAGGTTGTACCACATTCTACCGCTATAGGGATTGGAGTAAGGGGCATCGGGGAATAGGAACTGGTAGTCGGGCAAATTGAACATTGGCGCAAACGGTGCTAACTGCTGAGAGTTACCACCAAAGCCATGCAAGCATGCAATCAAACCAACTGGCGTTTGACCGTTGGTCGGACCAACTGAAATGAATTCTAAAGACAAAGACCTATCTCCAACTCATCTAAGCGAAGTACCTCGATCGCTATTGTGCTGGAGAGCGATCGCATTGCCATCACCTAGAGTGAATAGTTATAGCAGCCGCCAAGACGATGAGGACATCAAAGAAGTTGTGTGAGATGTCCAACGTACTGTGACAGAAGGATTTTCCCGGTCTAGCCTATTAGCTGACCGCTGATAGCTGACTGCTGATAGCTGACTGCTGATAGCTATAAGAGCCAACGCATTAACTCTTTTCCGGCTGAGATGGCTGAATAGGAATGTCAATCGTGAACTGAGTGCCTTGCCCCGGTACGGAAAAGCATTGCAATACCCCACCATGCTTTTCAACTACAATTTGGTAACTAATTGATAATCCTAAACCCGTCCCTTTGCCCAAAGGTTTTGTTGTAAAAAAGGGATTAAACAGCTTTTGCTGTACCTCCTTGGTCATCCCCACCCCGTTATCTGTAATACTAATGCTCACCCAGTCATTACCCTTCGCTTCAGTGCGGATGTGAAGATAAGGTAAGGGGCAAGCGGAAAGCGGCATAATCTTAGCCGTGATATTTTGACGCTCTTCCAGAGCATCGATCGCATTGCTAATTAAGTTCATGAAGACTTGATTGAGTTGCCCTGCATAGCACTCCACTAGGGGTAACTCGCCGTACTCTTTCGTAACTTGAATATCTGGTTGTCCGCCCTTTGCTTTCAAGCGATTCTGCAAAATCATCAGAGTATTATCAATCCCCTCATGGATGTCTACCGGCTTCATTTCGGCTTCATCATGTCGGGAAAAATTCCGCAGTGACAGAACAATTTGGTTAATCCGGTCAGCTCCTACTTGCATAGACTTAAATAGCTTCGGTAAGTCTTGCATCAGAAACTCAAGGTCAATATTCTGCTGGGATTGAATGTCCTGAACCAATTTAGGATCGTGGAGCTGGTAAAGTTCCACAAGAGTCAGCAAGTCCTGGATATACTCGCAGGCGTAGTTGATGTTACCCGTGATGAAGTTGACGGGATTATTAATTTCATGAGCCACACCGGCAACCAACTGACCTAAGCTGGACATTTTCTCCGTCTGTACTAGCTGAGCTTGCGTTCGCTGCAAATCTTCGAGGGCTTGTTCGAGTTCTGCGGCTTTGCTGTTGGCTAGCGCTTCGGAGTCCTGTAACGCCAAATTCTGCTGTACTAGTTTGGCTGCCGTGCATTTTTCCTGTTCGAGCAGATGAGCTTGAGCTAAAGCAATACCGACTTGAGCGGCAACGGCTTCGAGTAGTTCAATTTCAATGTCTTGCCAATTGCGGTAGGAATCGCACTGATGTAACCCCAAGACACCGTTGGGTTGACCCTGATACGACGTGCGAACGGTCAACATGGATTTGATGTCCATGGCACAAAACAGGGGTAGATTGGTTTCCAGTAGCGGTTCAGCGCACACATTACTCGATGCGATCGCGCGATCGGTGGCTAACACCTGCTGAGT
>DATNPC010000735.1:0-18252 GCA_036703375.1 Allocoleopsis sp. | reverse complement strand
GACGGCGTCTTGGAAAAATGATAAAGGTGCGATCGCGGTTGTAGGATTGTGAGGATAGCTCAATACCATCATTTTGGCTTGAGCTAGTACTGGGGTGGGAATATCCTCAAACACGGGTAAAAACTTGTTTTCTGCCAGTAGAGGCATCGTGTAGATCTGACCGCTAGCCAAGTAAACACCACCGACATGGGACGGGTAACCAGGGTCTAAAAGTAGAGCGAAATCACCGGGATTGAGTATGGCAAGGGGAAGATGAGCGGTACCTTCTTGAGATCCAATCAGGGGCAATACTTCAGTTTCTGGGTCAACTGGAATGCCAAATCGTTGCGTGTACCAATCTGCTACTGCTTGACGAAAGGCTTGAGTGCCATGAAATAGCAAGTAGCCGTGAGTGCTGTTGTCAGACAAAGAGTCTCGAATCGCTGCCACAACGTGCTCTGACGCAGGAAGGTCAGAAGACCCTAGAGAGAGGTCAATAATATGCTGACCGGACGCTTTGGCTTTGGCTTTCGCCCGATCCATATCAGCAAAGACATTGGTTTGCAGGGGTTGTAAACGTTTGGCAAACTGCATAGTTTTGTCCTTTGTCTGTAACAGGTTAGCCGGTTGAAAGGTTAGCAGGTTATATCATTTTGAATGCGAGACTTTTGGATTCAAGAACGCCTTACCCGTAGGTAATGTCAGAAATTTAACTGTGACCAATCTAGATTCAAATGATATTGCTGGAGTGACAAGGTTAGCAAATTTTCCTAACCTTCCAACCTTCAACCTTTAGACTAGGCAGGTGATAGAAACGCTTCTATCATGGCCTCTAATTTTGGTTTGCCGATCGCTCCTTCATGAGATTGAGCGACCTCACCTCCCTTAAACAGGAGTAGTGCGGGTACGCCTTCGACTCGGTACTGTTTTACAGTCACAGGGCTGGGATCGACTTCCATTTTTACAACTTTTAGGCGATCGGTATAGGTATTAGCAGCCCAGTCCACGGATGGCGATACGAGGCGACAAGGTCCACACCAGGATGCCCAAAAGTACACGAGTACGGGTTTCTCTGCTTTTAAAACTTCGGTTTCAAACTCGTTATCTGTAATTGAAATAACGCTACTCAAGACACCCTCCGTCAACACTATTGCTGCTGGGGAAGCTTTTCCACTCTCTCGCTCCTAGGGATTTGGATGCGATCGGTGAGTGGGAAGTTTTCCCTTCACATTTATATAGAGTAGATCAGTCTACGACTTTGTCGAGCGGAGTTCGCACCTATCTTTTTAAAGCTAAATAGCTATTTAGTATAGTAACAACTTTTCTTGAGAGATTAAGACCTAGGTAGACACTCTAAAATTCACTCCTCAGCTTGCGCTAGTTGAGTGGCTCTTGAGTCGCCTATCCAGGTCTTCAATTGCCAAACGGGCGCTGCCCAACCAGCAGCGACACCTAGAGCGTGTCGATCTGCTTTCGTAGTGCTTCCAATTCGTCGTCCACCTCTGATTTTGCGGCGGGGGATGTGTTCTGTTGTGAGGCAGGTAAAGCTTGTTGTGAAACAGACCCCCCTGTCAACTGGGCTTTCATCGCCGCTAACTCATCATCAACATCGCTGCCGGATTCGAGCAGTCTAAATTGCTCGTCTAAGTTATTTCCGGTCAGTTCATGGGCAGCCTGAGAACGGGCTTCCATTTCCAAAACTTTGTCCTCCATCCGCTCAAAAGCACCCATGGCGGAACTGGTACCCAAGCGACCAATCGTGCTTTGCAACTGCTCGTTGGCTTTGGCCGCACTGGCCCGTGCCTTGAGCATATCCTTCTTGGTCTTGGCTTCGGAAATTTTACTTTCCAGAGCAATGAGGTTCCGCTTGAGAGTGTCCACCTGTGCAGTCTGCTGCTCCAGCATTGTTTTCTGGGTAGTCGCTGCTTCCATGTTGCTCTTTCTACGAACTAATGCCTCACGCGCTAGGTTTTCATCCCCTTTTTGCAGGGCTAGTTGGGCGCGTTGCTGCCAGGTATTAGCCTCGGATTGGTTTTTGTTGTACTGCTGCTCTGTGCGTTTTTGTGTAGCAATGGCCCTGGCAACGGCTTGGCGCAGTTGGATCAGGTCTTCTTGCATATCAATAATGGCTTGCTCCAGAATTTTTTCTGGATCTTCAGCCTTACTCACCATATCGTTCAGATTAGCTCTGACGACTCTGCTAAGGCGATCGAATAATCCCATGACGCTGTTTATCCTCTCGGAGTGTATAAAGTAGGTGTAAAGCAGACTTTATGGCATCAGTCTGCGATCGCAGGGGTTGAGAAGTAAGCAATAAATGCTCTCTCTAATCGGGTCATAAAGCGTAACGGTTGAGTCACTTAAAACACTCATGCCTAAGCCAGTAGGACAAGACGCTTTTAATCCAGTGTAAAAACTTCCAGCTCAAAAGTGCCAGTAGGCAGTTCCCGGTGCGAGCGACGTTCAGTTTAGCGTCTCAAGCATTACTCGCTAATCGTTCGCCGATCGAGTGGGATCGGTGGGTTGGCGGAGTTTTTCAAGTTCTCCCTCAATGGCTGGAGTTTTGACTGATGAGGATTGACTGGAGGGTAACTGCGCTGATTCCGCACCGGTCATCATCTGGGCTTTCATTGCTGCCAATTCGGTGTTTACGTCATCGCCGTTTTCAAGAGTAGCAAATCGTTTTTCTAAGTCATTGCTTCCTAACTCTTCGATCGCTTCCGATTGGGCTTCGAGCTGTAGCACTTTTTCTTCCATTTGCTCGAAGGCTTTTAAGGCGCTGCCAGTACCAACGTTACCTAGCATTTCGTTAATTTTCTGCGAGGCTTGGGCGGAGCGTGCTCTGGCAATATAGAGGTCTTTTTTAGTTTTGGCTTCTGAGATTTTAGTCTCTAGCGATCGCATGTTTTCTTTGAGCTTCGTGACGACACCACTTTGCTGCTCGATTTGAGTTCGCATCGCTTTTGCCGTCTCCTGATACGATTTCCTCCGAGTCAGGGCATCCCGCGCCAAGTCGTCGTCCGCGTTAGACAGTGCCAACTGAGCGCGGCGGTACCACTCTTGAGCTGTCGATTCAGCCTGAGCCGCTTGCCGCTCAGTACGTTTTTGGGTTGCGATCGCTTGAGCTACAGCCTGTCGCAGCTGAATTAAGTCCTGCTGCATGTCCTCGACAGCTTGCTCCAGAACTTTCTCTGGATCTTCGGCTTGCCCAATCACGTTGTTGAGGTTAGCGCGAACTACGCGCATGATGCGATCGATCAATCCCATGGCAGCACTCCATTCACGTTGCGAGTCGGAGGAATCTTTAACATCATCGTATCTTTAGGGACTCGATTTCACTATAGATGTTCTGGCTTCCTCCTATTAACCAACAACAAAAACGGCAAGCTAGCAACTCCCTAAGGACTATATATGGAGGCCGTCACACCTTGTTGCTTGAGTTGATCGACTAATGCTTTTGCTTCAGACTCGCGTTTAAATGCACCCATCTGAATGCGCGCTCCTTGGGGGAACTTCTCCACATAGGCGTCGCGAACGACTTTTCTGGCCTGAGCGAGATCGCGATCGCTACTGTAATTCACCAGTACGTAATAGTAGGAGTGCCGACTGCTTGCGGGACTAGCGGCTACGTTCTCCGGAGCGGCTGGCTTGGGAGCCGATACCACAGGGGGCGGAGCTAGCGGTGCTGGGACGGGAACAACTCGTTGTACGCCCGTTGGTGCTTGCGAAGCAGCCCCTGACGGCAGAGAACGTGGTAAAAGCGCAGATGGTAGAGTTGAAGCACCATTGCCAGCCGTTGAGTTAGCCGCCGGTGGAGCTGCTGAATTCACGCCAGGATTTGGCAAAGGGGAGAGTGGCGCAACTGGCGATGGCGATGAGTTCGGCGATGAGTTGGCCTCCAATTGAGAGAGGTTCTCTGGGTTGATATCTTTAAATTCACCCTGATCGAGCTTGGGCCCGCTCAGTGTGGATGAACCTGCCGCCGGTTCGGTTTTGACGGCTGTTATTTTAGATGGGCTTTGAGCTGTAGTCGGCTTTTTGGCTCCAAACAGCCGATCTAGACCTAAAGCACTAAAAGTTGATGGATTCGTGAAAACGTAGATCAGAGTGGCGCTCGAAAGCAGCAATAGTAAGATTAAACCAACACCAAATGGTGTTAAGAGCTTATCGGTAGGACGTTTTTGAGGTTCAGCACTTTTCTCGTCTTCAGCTAGGCTGCGGAGCAGTTGTTCCGATGATTCTAAATAATCTTCCGGCTGCGCCTGAGCATCGGCAAAAGCTGCCAAATCGCTGTCTGGCTGTCCAGGAGCCGTCAGCCGCTCGGTCATACTTCCTGCGGTAGGGGGTCTGTCCGTAGTAGGCTGGCTTGGGGAAGGCATAATCGGCGCATCGCTCAGTCCATACGCGACCGAGGAGACACGGCTAGATTGACTAGCTTGAGGAAATTCTTCGTGCTCCGTTTCCCAGTCGGACAGGGGGGCTGGAGTTTGATGTGCCGATGTCAGCGGCAATGAAATCTTGGGCGCTGTACTCATGCCCAATGCCGGTCGCTGAACAGTCTCTCCTCCCTTTTCAACAGATATCAAATCCAGGGGTTTCCGAACTTGGTGACGACCTAGCCCCCGAGGAGGCATTACCGGACGACCCGCTTTTTGGCGTCGGTAACGAGCTAGTTCCTCTTCTAACTGCATGTCGAGGCTGACCAAGGCAGCCTGTAAAGCCGGTTTGATTGACTGATTTGAGGAGCGATTTGAGGACTCAACCGAGGTGTTTTGACTCATGGCGAGGGATTTCTACTAAGTTTTTGAGTTCAACTTCTGCTGTTTGCTGTTTTACGTGTAGCTCTCGCTGTCAGTTTATTACAGGCTTCTGGGTTTTGAGGCGATCGATCGCAAATAAAATTTGCCCCCTTAGGAACTAGAAAGCTACTTGCCTAATCGTACCTACCAAAAACACCTACAAGCTGAGAGCCAACGTAGAGACAACGTCTAGAATCCTCCCTGCTTTAGCGAGAGGAGTGTGAATTAATCTTTCTATGCTTCGCTGCGGTAACAGTACTCTCGCTTTATTTATTTGCCCGCAGTAGCCCATAACGAACTAACCCGCGTTGATAGCCTCGACTCATCAAGCCTAGGGATAATGCGCCTTGCACCGTACTCCAACCGCTTTGGAGCAATCCAAAAATCGCTTTAGGCTCAAAGGCAGAATCAATGACAATATCCCAAAATGGCGCAACCGCATCCGACCAATCGTCAGTGCGAATCGAGTCGAAGGGAAGACGATGAGCGATCGCTTCATATTCGGGTAGCGAAATCACATGAGGCAAGCAGTAAACCCGGTAAATCTCTGCTAGATGATGTTGTTCATCTACCGTCAATTCTCCCGTCGCAGCAGTGATTGGACGGTGGCACCAAGTTGCCATCAAGAACGTTCCTCCGGGTTTAAGGACGCGGTAGCACTCAGCCAGGAATTTTTCCTTATCCGGCATATGCTCGCCACTTTCCATCGACCAGACAAAATCAAACGTGTCATCCGCAAAGGGCGTATCCAGAGCATCTGCTACTTGGAACTGAACGTCTGTTGCGAGTCCTGCTTCCTTTGCTCGTTCGGTTGCTCTTGAGGCTTGGACTGGGCTTAGAGTAATGCCGATCGCCGTGGCATTATACTTTTGGGCTAAGTACAGAGAACTACCACCAATCCCGCAGCCAACATCAAGAATATGCGGACGATTCCCTGAGGTTGCCCAGGTCGATTGGTCTACCTCGGCCCATTTGAGGAGTTCTTCAATCAAGTCAATTTGTGCCTGACGGCGGTCTTTTTTCTCGTGACCCGTGGGGCCGTAATAACCGTGGTGCATGTGTTCGCCCCAAATCTGTTCCCACAGACCCGAAGAGGCGTCGTAAAATTGTTGAATTTGACTATTGAGAGTTGATGTCATTGATGGTTGCGATCGCTCCTAGACCGGAATCAGCCTATCAAAGGTTGCTGGTACGAACAATTGGTCTAGAGTTGGAACAAAAACGCCAAGACGAGGAGAAAGTCTCGGCGTCCTCTTGCCCACTCCCTATTTTCAACTTTAGCCAAGCGGCAAGACCCCACATCGGAGTCATCTCATCCACAGTGGGCGTGTTATGCGATCGCTACCCCGATCCCAATCGAGCCATGACCAAGGATTAAAGTGGTTGCAAGCCGCCAGATTCATCCGTGGGACAAATCCAAAATCCAAAATTCCAAATCAAAATGACCATTCCGCGAACTATTTGCCTCGGGTTCCTGGCTGTAATTACCGTAGGCACTATTTTATTGACGCTACCCATTTCTAGCAGCGCTGGAACGTGGAATGACCCGCTTGTAGCTCTGTTCACAACTACCTCGGCTGTCTGTGTCACCGGTCATATCGTAGTTGATACTGGTACCTATTTTTCCCTCTGGGGTCAGCTGTTTATCCTGATGCTGGTGCAGATTGGCGGGCTTGGCTATATGACCACGACCACCTTTCTCATTCTCCTCATCGGTTATCGATTTCAACTGAGACATAAACGGGCAATTCAAGAAGAATTGTCTCGACCGGGTCTACACAAAAGTGCTCAACTGATTCGCTCTATCATTGCAACTGTAATCATTTTTGAAATTACAGGTATTTTTTGCTTATTACCCACTTTCACTGCAGATTATGGGTTGAGTTATGGGCTTTGGTTATCAATCTTTCACAGTGTTAGTGCTTGGAATAATGCTGGTTTTAGTCTGTTTAAGGATAATCTTACAGGCTATCAGTCATCCTTTTCCGTCAGCATGACGATTTCACTGCTAATTATCTTTGGCGGCATTGGCTATCAGGTAATTATTGAAGCCTTCTTGTGGTTGCGCGATCGCCTGAAGAAAAACCCGAAACGAATCAAATTTTCTCTGAACTTTAAAGTTGCCACCAGTACAACATTGGTGCTTTTGATTTTTGGAACTGTTGCATTTTTATTAACAGAATTACACAATCCTGCAACTTTAGAACCTTTAGACTGGAAAACTAAATGGCTAGCAGCATGGTTTCAATCTGTTGTCCCTAGAACGGCTGGCTTTAATTCTCTTGACTACAGCAAAATGACGACGGCGGCTTTATTTCTCACCATTGGACTGATGTTTATTGGTGGCAGTCCTGGTGGTACAGCGGGTGGGATTAAAACAACAACATTACGAGTTTTGACTAGTTGCACGAGGTCGATTTTACAAGGAAAAGAGGACGTGCTTCTTTACGATCGACAGGTAGCGATGAATCTCGTCATCAAAGCGGTGGGTGTTTTACTCGGTTCAGCGACCACAGTGATTGTCGCGACCATTTTAATTACCCTCAGCGATCCAGAGGTGGACTTTATTCGCATCTTATTGGAGGTCGTATCAGCATTTGCCACAGTGGGACTTTCGACTGGCATCACGGCTAGTCTTTCAACCGCAGCAAAGCTGGTTTTAATTGCGACCATGTACATCGGACGAGTGGGTGTTTTACTGTTCATGGCAGCGCTTTTAGGAGACCCTCGCCCTAGCCGAATTCAGTATCCCGAGGAAAACCTGCTTGTAGGATAGTTACAAAGATTTTTTATTTAAACAAGAGCATTTAAGTTTCGGTGTTCTGCACATTCACATAACACAAAGGAAAAGCATTGTGAATTTATCATCGTTGGGGTTCCTGCGGAATCTACGCCGAGAAAGTCGTCAATTTGCTGTCATCGGGTTAGGACGCTTTGGTCGGGCGGTTTGCTCAACGCTACACCGCAGTGGGTATGATGTTCTGGGAACGGATATTGATGAAAAACGAGTTGCTCAAGTCTTGACCGAGCAGATTGCTGCCCATGCCGTGCAGTTGGACTCCACTGAACCGGCGGCGTTGAAGGAAGCGGGGATTTTTGAATTTGATACAGTCATTATCGCGATCGGTAACTATTTACAAGAAAGTGTCATTACTACGCTGAATGTGAAAGAGGCAGGCGTTCCTCATGTAGTTGCCAAAGCCTCGTCAGAAGTTCACGGGAAGCTGTTAAAGCGGGTGGGGGCAGATCATGTTGTCTATCCAGAACATGAAGCGGGTTGTTCTTTGGCGCGATTGCTCACTAAACCTGCAATCCTAGAACGGTTTGACCTAGACCCCGACCACAGCATTGTAGAAGTACTGGTGCCGGAGGAATTTCATGGCAAAACGGTTACGGAACTAGAATTACGTAACCGCTACGGCTTGAATCTGTTGGCAGTCGGTCAGAACGATAAGTTTGAGATTAACCCCGACCCGAACCGACGCCTGTATAAGGGTTGGGCAATGGTGGTGATTGGCTCAAACCGAGATATCGATCGCTTACCGATTTAACGCGTTCCACCCGTGTTGGGAGGAGCCGGCAGAGGTCTGCCATTGTTGAGAGGCGTTGCTCGGAATGGATTAGATGGTGCGGGTTGAAACAGGGGTGTTTGTTGTGCCGGAGGAGTTGTTGGCTGGACGGCTGGAGGTTGTGTTGGCTCGACAACAGCGGGTGCCGTGGTTGGCGGTACCGTCGCTGGTGTGGTCAGTTGCTGGACGTACAGGTTAACTTCATCAACTTTCTGTTGATTCCCTGCCTGCCGATACAAGTTTCTCGCTTGCTGGAGAAAAGACATCGCCTCCTCTCGCCGTTGAGACTGCTCTAAGGAAACACCTAGATTGTAAAACGCCTCTGGCATGTTGGAGTCCAGCAGAATCGCTTGCTGATATTGCGCGATCGCTTCTGGATATTTCTTTTGCTCCTGGAACGCCACGCCCAGATTGTAGTGCGATAGGGCATCGTTGGGTTGTAAGCTCAGCCCTTTTTGCAGAGCAACTACAGCTTGCGCGTACTGACGACTTTTAGTTCTGGCTGCCCCTAGCTGTCGATAGGCATCCAGATTATTGGGATCGAGATTGACAACCCAAGCAAAGCGATCGCCTGCTCCTTCATAATCCCCTCGCTGCATCAAAACTTGACCTAATTGATACTGTGCCTGGACAAACTTCGGGTCAAGCTTGGTTGCTTTTTTCAAGGCATCTTCAGCATCCTTCAGTTGACCTTGTTGAGCTAGCAGTATACCCAACTGGTATTGAGATTGAGCTAGGTCGGGATTATTGCTCACAGATTGTCTGAGTGCTGTAATCGCCTGCTCTGATTGACCTTGCTTGGCTAGGAGTAGACCCAAATTATATTGAGCAAGTGCATCGTTCGGACTGAGGCGAGCCGCTTCTTGATACTGCGTGAGCGCCTCTTGCGTTCGACCTTGCGATTCATAGGCTAAAGCCAAGTTGTAGCGAGCTGAGGCTAGATCGGGCTTGAGAGACAGCGCCCGTTGATACTGATCGATCGCTCCATCGATATTATTCTGCCGATACAACGCCAAACCCAGATTGTAGTATGCCTCTGACATACCGGGGTCAATAGCAAGAGCGCGTCGATACTGTTCGGTAGCCAGCTCTGGCTTCCCCTGCTGCAAGAGGGTATTCCCCAACAAGTAATTCGCCATAGCAATAGACGGGTCGAGTGCCAAAGCTTTTCGTAAAGCCTGCTCTGCTGCTTGGAAGTTACTGCGAGTGTACTGCGTTAATCCTTGTTGAAAGTAAGAAGCAGCCATCACGTTGTTAGTGTACAGACCTTCGACCATCTGCTTGGTTCGCGCCTGGGGTTTTAGCTCGCCAGCCAAAGCGGAACCGATACTGGTCAAACCGAGACCCATAATAGCGGTGGTAAACAGCGCTATCCGTTTGTAGTGTTTGAACATAGGTAGACGACCATCATCAATGGCTATTGCTTTTAGATATCATCTTTTCCCCAGATCTTAATCTGCCTTAATTTTTCCTTGACAGAGAAATTCAACAGGGACGAGTTACTCTTGTGTAATCAGTAATGGGGAATGGGTAGTTTCCTTCCTATTACCCATTACTGATTACCTCGCTTTGCTCGGGCGGCGTGCCTTCCCAACTCAAAGTGAGGGAGAGGAACGCCAACTTTCCGTGAAGCCTAGAGTCAGTATTCTAGAACTAGATTGCCCCGATCGCTGTGTCTTTATATCTTCCCCATCGATCGCGTTAGTTGGAACCTCAGGAATTTTGTTTTTTACAATTTCTCGCTTCTGGCAGAATGAGCATGGCATCACCGAACGAGTAAAAACGATACTGTGAAGCGATCGCGTCTTGGTACAAATCCAGCAATCGCTGACGCCCAATCAAGGCGCTGACTAGCATCATCAAACTAGAACGAGGTAAGTGGAAATTCGTAATCATCCCCTCCACAACCCGCCACTGGTAGCCGGGATAGATAAACAACTCCGTCTTACCCCGAAATGGCTGCAATTCTCCATTCGCCGCCGCTCCTTCCAAGGCTCGTACTACCGTGGTTCCTACCGCAATGACTCGACCTCCCGACGATTTGGTGGCTCGAATCTTTTCTACCGTAGACTGGGGGACTTCCAACCACTCTCCATGCATCTGGTGATCGGTAATCTCCTCCACTTCTACGGGGCGAAAGGTACCGACGCCAACGTGTAGGGTGATCGAGGCTTGCTGAATTCCTCGATCGCGGCAACGTTGTAGTAGCTCCTCGGTAAAGTGTAGTCCAGCCGTAGGTGCTGCGATCGCACCAGGGCTTTGGGCATAAACTGTCTGATATTGTTCGGGTAAGGCTTGGGAGTCAGTCACGTAAGGGGGCAGGGGAACGTGGCCGTACTGTTCCAATAGCGCGGTAAAGCTTTCTCCAGCAGGAACGTCGAACTGCAAGACACGCCCACTGGTTGCTTCATCCCTGGAGAGAACCGTCGCACTTAAAAGGGGGAGTGGGGGAGTTTCCCCATCAGGAGATGAGGGAGCAATGGGAAGAGAGGCTTGAGGGAGGTGCGGCTCGAAGAAAATCTTTGCCCCCACTTTGAGGCGTTTACCCGGTTTAACTAGCGCTAACCAACAGTGATTCGATAGTTCTTCTACGAGTAATACCTCAACCGGAGCTCCGGTTGATTTATGACCATACAGTCGAGCTGGGATGACGCGAGTATTATTGAGTACCAGCAGATCTCCCGGACGCAATATATCCGGTAGCTGGCTGAAAATGCGATGAGTGTGATGCGCGATCGACTCGACTACTAGCAATCTTGACGTATCTCTTTGCCTAAGGGGCTCTTGAGCGATCTGCTCTTGGGGAAGATCGTAGTCGTAGCTAGAAAGCAAGCGATCGAGGTCATCGCTGGGGGCTGCCGGCAGCGATGAAGCCGTCTTGGTTTCCGGAGAACCAGCGGCACGATCCAACGAGATATCAAACTTTCGAGACTCGACATCCATGAGTTCGCTCTTATCGTCAATTCCTGTCATCCCGTTATTTTACTGAGAAGGGGGGTCTGAACTAGTGCAAGAAGGCAGAAGGCAGGAGGCAGGAGGCAGAAGGTAAGAGAGCTTGTAGAGTAAGTTTTTAAGCTTTTCCAACTGGATACTTATTTCTGCCACGCTGCACTAGTCACTTAATTGGGTAAAACCCCCTATCCAACATCGGGGGCTTCTCCCCTACCGCGCTCTGATTCCCCTTGCAACAATAAAGGTATAGAACATCCTTGGAATCCACACCAAGACAAAGTATGGATTACCTCTATTTCTTGGCAAATGCCAGTTTAACTCTACGAGTGGTTGAGTATCTACACTCGATGCCCCAACTACCCGTTCAATTCATCACGGTGATTCATCAAATTGATGGCTGGGTGATTAAAGTCAAAATGAACCGACCTCTTACTCCTCACCAACATGGAGATTTTCGGTCGTTCATGAACGAATTAGGTTTCCCCTACGATCCCGAAATTCGCCTCAAAATGGCTCTCTGGAGTTTGGAAACCGGACAATCGCCCATCGACGTGATGCGTCGCTACCAAGTTGCTGTAGTTTCTCATGGTAGTCCAGACAAAAGCGATATTGAAGCGTTTCGTCAACAGTTCACCATGGGATTAGGATACTGTCCTGAAACTCTAGCTTGAAATAAGTTTGCTGCTTGTTCAAGAGCGATCGCGCTGTATCCAGCGGTAGGAGCGATTGCGAGAAACCGCAGATGAGCGCTCCATTCAGATCTCATCTGCGGTTCTTGTTTTTCGGGTCGATCGTCAATTGCAACGCACTCTCTCAGATTTCTCAGAAAAACCTCTAAACGTTTTCAGATAGGTATCAGGCGTCATTCAGGTTGGCGCTGCATTCTATAAGGAATCAAGCCAAACGATTAATCTGATTCCGAGGAGAACCCTTATGAAGCGTCTAGTGTTAGGTGTAGTATCCGTTTTACTCGCATCCGCTGCGATTGCCCCCATGGCGAGTGCCGAACCCATTGCCGCCAATCGAGCCATCGCTGGTACCACATCCACCTTCACCCATCAAACTTCACCCTACGACCTGGTTTATTTGGCATATCGCGGTTACTTTGCTGCTCAAGGCATCCCCAGTAATAGTTCCTTCCTCTCGGCTTACCGTTTCGGGCGTTTGAGTGCATTAGATATTGTCCAGAGCGCGGTTGATGTGGGTAGAATTGCTCCAGAGCGACTGAGCGATCGGGACTATATCCATGCCGTTGAGTTCCAGTTAGACGGTCTAGCTAACGAAAATCGAGGATAGGCTAGAGTCGGGCGTTAAGCACTCAAATCAAAAGCTGACTGAATGTAATCTTGCAATGTCAGTCGGTATCCTGCCATCAGAAGTGGTTGACCGAGCTGCACGAGTGGAATTTGTATCGCTTTGTTCCCTATTGCCGCCCAAGACACATCATCATTGCGATCGGGTGAACCTTGAGAGACGCGCTGACAACTGACGAGGGCAACATCAAACCGACAGGGAACATTGGCAAAATTCGGGTATTTGGCAAGAAATGATGAGGCTGTTCGCCAAAGCTTCGTTTGCTTAGAACTCGTCAGCGCTAACCGTCCATCCGCATCCCAGTTGCCCCGACTGCGAGTTTTGACCTCAACAAAAGCTAGGAGGGAGGGAGAGGGAGGTTGGTGCAGCATGCGCGTAGCGGGCTGGGGCGATTGGGGAAGTGTAGTTGAACGTTCCTCCCCTCTAATCGTTTCGTCTTGAACTGGGTTTTGTCGGGCAATGAGATCGATCTCTCCCCAACGGCAATGCCAACGGTGATGGAGGATTACCCAGGTTTGCTGTTGTAACCACCCCGCTACTAAGCGTTCTCCCAGTTCTCCAACGATAGACGTTTGGTTGCGAGTTGCTGGGGGAGAGTCAGCCCAAAAGTCCACGAGTCGTCCTTGCTGGTACCATTACAACAGATGATGATACAACACCCATACTGGGTATGTTTAAGGATGTCATCATTCATCGCACCTGTTTGTTCAAGATACAGTTTTCTTTGGCTCGAAACAGTATGACTCGTCGGCAACGCCTGCGTCTTCCAACTATTTTGTCTGGTTTAATTCTGTTCCTGCTTGCTAGTGTATGGATTTTTGGGGCGAGTGCAACACCAGCTTTTGCCCTGGATTACAACCGAGAAAATTTAGTTGGCGCGGATTTCTCAGGACGCGTACTGACGGATGCTAGCTTTACCAAGGCCAATCTCCGCAACAGTAACTTTAGTCATGCAGATTTGCAAGGTGTCAGTTTCTTTGCGGCGAATTTAGAAGCGTCTAATTTGGAAGGAGCGAACCTGACTAACGCAACCCTAGACACCGCTCGTTTAAGCCGTGCCAACCTCAAGAATGCTGTCCTGGAGGGGGCATTTGCCTTCAACACCAAATTTGAGGGGGCTGATATTAAGGGGGCTGATTTTACAGATGTCCTACTACGTCAGGATGTACAAGACCAGTTGTGTGCCATCGCCAGTGGCACTAACCCTACAACCGGGCGCAATACTCGCGACACGCTGTATTGTGATTAGACCAACCTTGGCTTAGCCATTGCTGGTAACTGCTGGTAGGCTTGGCTGATGCATCCTTGACCAACAAGCGTTAAGCGATCGCGTTTTCCAGAATGTCAGCGATATTAAACTGGCGCAGTCGATCCAATTCCCGAATCCGCTGGTCTATCCTATAGAACTCTTGGGAGTAATATTCCCGACGCTCTGGATCGGTAGCAGGACTGAGCTTCTGCCACTGCTCTAGGCAGTAGCGTCGGTGTTTTTCACAGGAAACTCTCTCTAGGCAGGCAACGGCAGCCCGAATGAGTAGGGGAGTGCGAACGATGTCCTGTTGCTTCTTCTCATCGAGGTGAAACAGGTGGGCTACCTGAGCCATTTCCTCCGGAAATTCCAGTCCTCGCTCTTGCAGCAGTCCAATTAAGGGATCGGGTGTTTGACGAGATGCCTCAACAGCCTGTTGCAGGTCTAAAATTCGCTGCCACAGAAATCGGTGGTGAGACAGGCTAAACAGCACATCTTGCTCTTCTAACGTATCGATAATGGTCTGCCGATATTCGGGACGGTGAAGGTAAATGCGTAGGAGTAAGGCTTCTGCTTGTTCGAGCAGGCCTCGCTCTGCATTAATGGGTAGGTTGAGAGAAGAGGGCTTGTTCTCTGGCTGAAGCGAGCGGGGCGGCGATTTCTTAAAGCTGGCTGGAGTGGACTTTTTGAGTTGAGTCTGTAAATTTTCAATCAGAATCGGTACGAGCTTCGTTTGCCCTTGGCTGAGTAGTTGGGCGCAGTAGTTGATGTAATAGGCTCGCTTATTGATATCGTCCAGTTGGTTGAGGAGCTTGACAATACTTTGTGCGACTTGCTGAAATTGATCGGCTTGCTTGAGATCGCGATCGCTTAGCAGTCGGCTAATCTGCCAATCTAACCATAAGGGAGCATTCTCTAGCAGCTGCTGATAGCGTTCCCGGCCGTTGGCCCAGTGGGAGAGAAATTCATCGGCGTCTTTGCCATCGGGCAAGTTCAGCACTCGTAGCTGGACTTGTCCGCTGTAAACTAGAGGGGCAATTTCTCCGATCGCGCGTTCTGAGGCCTGAGTCCCGGCAGCGTCAGCATCGAAGTTCAGCACGATCTGCTTGGATTCGGTGTAGCGTAAGAGCTGTTTGACTTGGGCTTGACTTAGGGCCGTTCCCATGGACGCGACGACATTGGTAATTCCCGCCGCATGGAGAGCAATGACATCAAAATATCCTTCCACCACTACGGCTTGGTCGAGTTTTGCGATCGCATCGCGGGCTTTGTCGAGGGCAAATAGGGTTTTGCCTTTATCAAATAGCTCCGTTTCTGGCGAATTAAGATACTTCGGCTGTTCGTCACCGAGCGATCTACCCCCAAAGCCAATGACTCGGCCTTGACTATCGCAGATGGGAATCATTACGCGATCGCGAAAGCGATCGTAATAGCCATCTCCAGATTTACGAGGTACGAGCAACCCAGCTTGCTCTACCAACTGTACGGGCTTCCCTTTGTACTCCACTAAGTATTTGTAGATAGTTTCCCACCCAGCTGGTGCATACCCAATCTGGAACTGCTGAATCGTTTCCTCCGACAGAGTACGATTACCCTGCAAATACGTGAGAGCTTGCTGCCCCTGGGGTTGGCGTAGAGCATGTTGATAGAATGCGGCGGCTAACGCCAAAATCTCATAGAGTTGCTCTCTCAGTGAGAGTTGACGCTGCAACTCTTGGTGCTGTTCTGGCTCTAGCGTTTTCACTGGCACCTGATACCGCCGTGCTAGATCGAGCACCACGTCGCTGAAGGATTGTTTACCCACCTCCATCAAGAACTTGATCGCACTGCCACCCGCATTACAGCCGAAGCAATAGTACAGTTGCTTGGCTGGACTGACGCTAAAACTGGGTGTTTTTTCATCGTGGAACGGACATAATCCAATATAATCCTTACCACGCTTCCGTAAGACAACATGCTCTGAGACGACATCATAAATGTCAGCTCGTTGCTTAACATCTTCAATAGTGTCTGGATGTAGGCGGGGTATTTCCACGTCGCTGGTAGCTAGATTTCTAACGATATAGGGTATTTTAATCTTACTCGCTGTCAATAACTGTTGACCGGGTTATCTTAATTTCTCTAAATAACTGTTGGATGGGAAAGAAACTTTATGAGGCGAACTTGAAAGAATCAAGCGTATTCCTAGCTATTCTATTTTCTATTGATATCAATTCATTGTTTATTTCTTAAGTAGGGTTTTTATGGGATTGATAATAAATGAATGGAGAAACTGATGATTGAGAGGATTCAAACAGCGACTAGTGCAAGAAGCCAGAAGATTGAAGGCAGAAGGAGTTCGCGTCTCAAAGCGGGCAGGATGCTCGCACAAAGCAATGGCGTAGGATGCATTGCAACGCACTCTAAAATTAGGGTCAGTGCGTAAGACATGCCTTATTGTGGATGAGTAAAAGCGAGATTGAACTAGAGCGCTGAGGAAAAGAGCGAGAACATGGGACGAATATTTATTTCTGCCGGTCATGGTGGTATTGAAGGTGGTATTCGCGATTTGGGGTCGGTTGTCGGTAGCACGACTGAGGCTCAAGAGATGATTTTGCTGCGCGATCAAGTGGTGCCAGAATTGCGATCGCGTGGATTTGAAGTCCTCTCCGTTCCTGACGAACTCAGTACAGATCAGACGATCCAATGGATTAATGCTCGTTTCAAGGCTGGTGACGTAGCCTTAGAAATCCATGCCGACGCCTATTCCAATCCGAGTGTGCGAGGAGCTACTGCCTATTACATTGCCAACAACAACGAGCGAAAAGGCCATGCCGATTTGCTGCTACTCGCTCTAGTTCGACGCTTGCCCCAACTCCCCAATCGAGGAGCTAAGCCAGATACGTCTACAGGCATCGGGCGTATCACCTTCTGCCGCGATCTTCGCGTTCCTTCACTTCTGATGGAAGTTGGGTTCTTGAGCAATCCCGACGATCGCTATTTAATCCAGAACCGACGCCGGGATATTGCGTTGGGAATTGCCGATGGACTGGCGGCTTGGAGTCGTGCTGTTTCGGGTTCTGAACCCACACCGCCGGGAGGTACCACCTATCCCGCGATTGACATCAATATCAATAGCCAGAATTACGGCGAGCGGGGCATTTTGATCAACAGCAATGCCTATATCCCGATTGACTTAGCCGATCGCTTAGGCGTCGATCTGACAACAAACCCCAGTATTACCCGCGTTCAATACCAAGGTGTCGTCTACATTAAAGCGATCGAACTACGCGACGTTGGTATCTCCGTCAATTGGGATAACTCGACCCGCACAGTGATTTTACGCTCGATTTTGCCAGTTTGCCCCGGTCAGTTTGACCGAATCATGGGACAGGGGAAAACCTCGGAAGTGCAACTGATGATGTTTCTCAAAGCCAATAACGAGAATGCCTTGACCCAGTTTCCCGACCTCCCAAAACTGTACCGAGAAGAAGCGTCTATCGAAGGCGTGAACTATGACATCGCCTTCTCGCAAATGTGTGTGGAAACGAACTTCCTGCGCTTCGGTGACGACCTCAAACCCAGTCAAAATAACTTTGGGGGCTTAGGGGGTGTTGGTGGTGAAGCGGATGGAGCAACGTTCCCCAGTGCCAGAATTGGCGTTCGCGCCCAAATCCAACACTTGAAAGCCTATGCCAGTTTAGAGCCGTTAGTTCAAGAAGTCGTCGATCCGCGATTTTCCTTTGTCACCCGTGGGATTGCGCCTTTAGTTGGACAGTTGAGCGGACGCTGGTCGGCAGATGTGCAGTATGGCGATCGCATTTTAGCCGTACTCAGGCGTCTTTACGAGTCAGCAGGCTTCCTATAAACCATGCGCTGTCCCCACATTGGGGGACTGCCAAGCCTTTTGTCCCGACTTAAACTGGAACTGGTAGCTAACAGACCTATCAGCTCGGCGGGACGTCATGTCGGAACTTTTAAAAACTCTTTTAGCTTCAAGAGGGTTTATTCCTCACGGCCACTGCTATCTCTGGAAGCCAGAGTTGGTATGGCTTCATGTCGTATCAGATTCTCTAATCGCTCTGGCTTATTTTTCAATCCCCATCCTGCTGGTTTATTTCGTCCGGAAACGACCAGATGTGCCATTTAACTGGATGTTCCTGATGTTTGGCACCTTCATTGTCGCCTGCGGTACGAGCCATCTGATGGAAGTCTGGACGCTCTGGCATCCGACCTATTGGCTATCTGGATTTGTCAAAGTGATTACGGCGGCGGCATCATTGGCAACCGCAGCGTTGTTAGTCCCGTTGATACCTCAAGCACTCACTCTCCCCAGTCCAGCACAACTAGAGGCAGTAAACCTTGCGCTGAAAAACGAAATTGCTCAGCGAACGATTGCAGAACAAGCGCT
>DATNPC010000734.1:0-13296 GCA_036703375.1 Allocoleopsis sp. | reverse complement strand
CCGTTTCCGCTTCTCCATCGCCGACAACGCAGCAAACCAATAAATCGGGGTTATCGAAAGCAGCCCCGTAAGCATGAGAAACCGCGTAACCCAATTCGCCACCTTCGTGGATAGAACCGGGTGTTTCCGGGGCAACGTGGCTGGGAATTCCGCGAGGGAAGGAGAATTGCTTGAATAGCTTCCTCATCCCTGATGCATCTTGGGAAATGTTCGGGTAGTACTCGCTATAGGTGCCTTCTAAGTAAGTATTGGCAACTAGTCCCGGTCCCCCATGTCCTGGGCCTGCAATATAGATCGCGTCTAAATCATATTTTTTAATGACGCGGTTCATGTGAACGTAGATGAAGTTCAGACCTGGAGTGGTTCCCCAATGACCGAGTAGCCGAGGCTTAACGTGCTCTAACTTTAGAGGTTCCCTCAGTAGCGGGTTGTCTAATAGATAGATTTGTCCGACTGAAAGGTAGTTCGCCGCACGCCAGTAGGCGTTCATTTTACGCACTTCTTCTGGACTCAGCGGTCCTTGTTGTGTTTTAGGAGCAGTCGCTTGAATCATAATGAATTTGTGCCTTTTCGATTGTGCAATTTTTGGAGCTGTTGAGCTGAGAGTTATGAATTTGCGTCGCGATCGACATCCCACTATCGATCTATGGAAAAAGAGCTGTTGAACGTAGTTTTAGCACCCAGCTCCTAACCCGCCATCATCCTTTTGGCGTGTTCTCTTCTGCATTTGGGCTGCTTAAAAACTTAGGGAAATCGACCTACTATAGGTAGCTTTTGAATTGAAGATTTAAGCTTGGCAGATTTTATATTTACTTACCCATCAGCATTTTACCGTTTCTTTTTCCAATCAGAAATCAGGGACTTTTCCATCTCTATAGTGGCGAGAAGTAGGAAAACTTCCTACCATCGCCATTCGAGGACTTTATTAAAATAAAGTTAAATTTTTCAGTGTCAAAGAGTCAATAACTAACTCATCCTTAGACTCTAGTTAAAAATAGAGATTAAAACACCTGCAATCGGAGAGATGTCATGTCGGATACAACTGAGAGCTGAAAAAAACTAAGGATGTATTAACCAATACATTCGGCAGCTTTAGATTACTTATGAAAAGGAAAAGTAAATGAATTGAATTAGCTCGAATGCTCCTGAAAATTTGAGGCTAATTCTTCACAATTGCATCGATCGCGGTTCTCAATGATGTGCTATGCACCCGATTGTCAGGGCGCACGGCTGTACGCCCCCTACAGATACACGGCATCCAATCGAGAAAGTCTATCTATGGTGCAGCGACTTCAGACATACAGTTTAACCAGTGCATCTTTCATCGCCGATGGCAGCTGTCGCAAAATCTTGCCCTTTTCGCGATCGACAGCGACTAAGGTAGCGCAGCCAGTTAAGTAAAGTTCCTGTGCATCTAAGGATTGAATCCGGTAATCCCAATTGATGCGGACACCTTCCATTTGAGCCATACGAGTTTTGACAACAGCTGCCATACCCATCCGAATCTGGCGATGGTAGCGCAAAGAAAGTTCCACGACAGGCAAATCGCACCCCAAGGCAACTAAATCGGCAAAGTCAATGCCAATGGAGCGCAAGCATTCCACCCGTGCCTCTTCCATCCAGGAAACATAGGTACCATGCCAGACTATCCCGGCATAGTCCGTATGATGGGGTTGCGCTCGCACGGGGTATTCAAACCAGTTCTCGGTCGTAGCTGTTAGAGAATAGTTTTGGATCTCGCTGCTAGGTGGCAGTTGGGCTGATGTTTGTGATGCTTCTGACACGTTGCAAACTGTCCTGTAAAAAAGGCTTTGGTCAATTAACTTGATAGCACACAAAGGGCAGTAAGTCACAAAAATCCATCTGTTTCGAGGATTACAAAGGAACTAGAGGCTAAGGTGTTGAGCGATCGCGCTGCTCATGCATAAGCTCCTGCCCTTGAGAGATAAAACTCAAACAGACGGGCTAATTGACGCATTCCCTCACCTGAAAGTTTGAGAGATTTCACCCCGTATCACGCTCGTTAGTCAATAGTTCCGAAAGAGGTTAGAAATGCCCTCCATCAAGCGACGCAAGTTTTTGCAATTCGTTGGCGCATCTACTCTGACAAGCTTGGGTTTAAGTCAAGTCGATATCCAACTCCACAGCGATCGCTATAATCGGGTTTTCGCTCGCAGTATCCCGCGCAAACTAGCCTTGCTCGTTGGGATTAACACGTATCGCGATCGCACGAGATTTGCTCCATTAAAGGGGTGTCTGACCGATGTCGAGATGCACCGACAACTCCTCATCCATCGCTTTGGTTTCAATCCTCAAGACATCCTCACCCTAACTGAGGATCGAGCGACGCGCCAGAATATTCTAGAGGCCTTTGAAGCACACTTAATCCAACAAGCCCAACCAGGGGATGTCGTAGTCGTTCACTTCTCTGGCTACAGTTCTCAGGCGATCGATCCCCAGTCCGACTCTCCCGATCGCCTCGATAATACTCTAGTTCCCGTGGATAGTTCGCTACAACCGGATAATTCTGTGACAGAGATTTCAGGGAAAACACTTTGGCTGCTCATGGCTGCCCTGAACACGGACAATGTCACGATGGTTATTGATGCCAGTCACGCCGGTAGTCTTCTGAGCGGTGACGAGAGGCCATTTTCTGGGAGAATCGAGTCAGGAAAAACTCGGAGTGGTCGTCCGCCTCAACTGAGCGATCGCGAAAGCACCTATCAGCAACAGTGGCTAAGACGGCTAGGTTTATCCCATTCAGACTTAATTGAGCGGCGACGCACTGGAATTGCGAAAGGGATGGTTTTAGCGGCAAGTCGTGGAGGGCAACTAGCCGCTGAGGGAGTCTTTGATGACAACATTTGCGCGGGAACGTTTACCTATCTGATGACGCAATATCTCTGGCAGCAAACTGGAACTGAAGGGGCTAGGAGTGCCATTGCCAATATTACTCGGGGCGTCACGCCTTTGTCGTCCACGGCACAACAACCTGAATTGCTCGTTCCGCTCAACAGTGGTAACGAAAAGCGTCCGATCTATTTTCTAGAACCACAGACACCTCCTGCGGAAGCATTCATTACCCAAGTCCAGAATGAAACGGTAACGTTGTGGCTGGGAGGTATTGAACCACAGAGTCTTAAGGCATTTAGTCGAGGGGCGATTTTGACCTTGGTCGATCGCGCAGGCCACGAGCAAGGGGTAGTACAGTTAGAATCCCGACAAGGATTAGTAGGAAGGGGCAAAGTCTTGAAAGCAGCACCCCATGCGGTGCAAGTCGGAGCCTTACTCCAGGAACGTATTCGCTCAATTCCCGATAACTTAACTCTACGCTTCGCTCTTGACCCCTCCTTGGGCAGTAACCTATCTGAAGTGGAACAAGCGTTGAAAAGCATCAACTTTATTGAAGTCTTGCCCTTAGAAGGAAGTGACATTGAATATACTTTGGGTCGAATAACGGTTAGCGATCGCCAATCCTTACAGCCAGTAAAAGGCGTAAAATATCCAGAAGTCGGTAGCATTGGCTTATTTCTCCCGAGACGGGTGCAGGTTCCTGGTTCCTTTGGCGGCAGTAGCGAAACCGTGATAGATGCTGTTCGTCGCCTCCAACCCAAATTCAAGTCTTTGCTGGCAACCCGCATCGTGCAACTAGCGCTCAATCCCAATTCATCGCGGTTAAACATCAAAGCCTGGATGACACCGGAGGACAATCAAGGCATATTAGCTCAAACCTTTACTCTGCGAGGCTCTAACTCCAGAACGGCACCCGAGCAGTCCGTGGCAGTCAATGCTAATGCCTCGGGTGATGCGCTGGTTCTACCGATGGAAACCCGCGTTCAGTTACATATCGCGAACTACGAGCCACGCGATCTATATTGCAGCATTTTGGTCATTGACCCTACTCGGGAGATGTCAGTCATCTTTCCCAATCAGTGGGCGGCAACAGAGGACGTGACACGGGTCAAGGCAGGGCAGACGTTACTCATTCCTGACCCTAGCAAAGACGCTTTTGCTCTTGTCACCCAAGAACCAAAAGGAGTGGCCGAAGTTCTGATAATTGCCAGTAACCAGCCGTTGCGAGAAACGCTACTTTCTTTGAGAGCGATCGCGTTACGGGGAGGACAGCGAGGTGGCCCGATTGCTTTGAGTGCGCCCGACGATCCCATGGAAGTCGTAACTAACCTACTGCATGACTTGGATGCTAGCGATCGCTCTAGTCCCGATCTCGCAACGAGCTACCCAGGCGTTCACCGCCTCGATACGACTGAGTTAGCAGTGCTATCTATTCCCTTTGAGGTGACTTGATACTCCTTCCCTTCGCGATCGCCAATTAGGGTTTCCCCCTGAAAAATTCATTACCAGTCATGCAAAGCGAAAAGCGAATGGCAAGCATTGAGTTGTGTTCCAAATGACGATGAATTGTTAAACTACAGCCCTAACTCTGTCTAGCAAGCCGTTGCGATCGCGTTTGTGTCCAGGTGCTGGAAATTATCCTTCCGATAGAAGTAATTTCCTACCTTACTGAGTAGTCTTTATTCATACTCCAGCTCCTAGCCACAGGTTATTGCCATTGATAGGACAACAGGCTCCTGGTTGATTCATGCTAGGGGCTGGTTTCATACATGATTGCCGACTCAATGGTCACCCCTGCACGAGGCAGGGGTAACGCCAACTGATAGGACAGCAAGCTGTTACTAAATTAAGTGTTTTTTCTGCTTTTATCGCCTACTTTAAGACCTATACCTAAATATGTAGACAGCACAACGTTGTAGATGCACGCCTGACTCTACAAATCTCTGCAATGAGGCAGTGCAACAACGACTCACTACCTCATTGAGTACTGCTCTCGATCTAATGCGCTCCCCTGACGATCGACTTTGAGCTAATTAATCGATCGATGCACAATTTGCCGTAGTTTAGCGCTTCATCAAGGGTTGAAAAACAAAACGGTGCGCTGTAAGTCTTCCCTTGAGGATCGACATAATCAACGCTAATACCACTGCCTTCTGCGATCGGAAGTAAGTTCCATTGCTTGTAATTCATTACCCTAACCTCCATACAATCTGTAACGGTTTATGAGGTGGGTCAAGCAGCAAGGATGCACTGCAACTTGCGTTACAGCGACATGCTTGCTGAGGAGACCTTATGGACTACGGCTTAAAAAAAGCTTGTGTCTATAGCGCTCCTCCCATTGCCGACGGAGTTAGCTGACGGGCTAAGGCTGGAAGGTGCCTTTCTCACTGATGAGATTTGCCCCAATATTTGGTTCCTCCGCTCCAATCTGGCATTCAACTGACTGAAAGGGAAATAAAGTTGCCAGATTGAATTAGGCTACCCACTTTGTAAATAATATTGTATTATATTGTATTACGAACTGATTGTCAAGCTTTCAAAGACTGTAAAATCAGTCTTCACTCGCTACATCAATTTTTATTTTTTATAAAGTGCAAAAATAGGTTTTTAATACATTTTTGTTACATAAATGAGCAAGTCAATCTGAGATAGCCTGGAAAATTCGACACCAAAACTTCTCATGCTGCTCTCATGTTGCTTTAATAATTCAGCAACAGACTATGAGTAATTGTTAAGTGTGCAGCCGCGTAACTCCGGCTTACCACCTAAAGAATCACTATCTTGAAATCCTCATTTCAGGATGATGTTTCACGCTAGTCGTCGGCATACCCAACACTTGGAAGAAAATCATGAATTGGAAAGTATTTTGTCTGCTCGCTGGTCTGACCCTAACGGCTAGCCTAACAGCCTGTTCCAGTACTCCTAACAGCAACAATCAGACTGCACCTAATACTGCTCCGGCTGCCGAGAGCAGCCAGTCAGGTGATGCGATGAAGCAAGACCAGGCGGGCGATGCAATGAAGAAAGGGGATGCCATGCAAAGTCCCGATGCGATGAAGAAAGGGGATGCTATGCAAAATCCCGATGCGATGAAGAAAGGGGATGCTATGCAAAGTTCCGATGCGATGAAGAAAGGGGATGCCATGCAGAGTCCCGATGCGATGAAAAAAGGGGATGCCATGAAGAAAGACCAGTCAACTACCAAGCCCTAATCACATTAGGTTTGAGCAACTTAGGAGGCGTTCCAACCGATAGACATTCTGTATGCCCAGAAACACAGAGAGAGAACGTTTGATGGACAAGAAGTTACTACCGCGACGCCAGTTGCTTTGGTATTTTGGGTTGGGAGCTTTAGGAACAGGTGTAGCCGCAACAGGCTTTCGGCGAAGCTTACCTCGCGCTACTCCCTCTACCTTGAATCCTGCAATTCAGGACGATGCGCCTACTCCTGGAACGGTTGCTGTTTTACCTGCGGCAAGTAAGGTTCTGCCAGAATTTCAGGGCATTACGCAGTGGCTGAATTCTGCTCCTTTGACGATCGCAAATCTGAAAGGTAGCGTTGTACTGATTCAGTTCTGGACGTATGCTTGCATCAATTGCCAGCGCACTCTACCCTACATCACCCGTTGGCATCGGCAATATGCAGCCAGTGGACTCAAGGTTATTGGAATCCATACACCTGAGTTTAGCTACGAGCGGGATGTCAACAACATCAAACGAGCCTTGAAGCAGCATCAGATCGCCTATCCAGTTCCGCTCGATAACCAGTATAAAACCTGGAATGCTTACGACAACCAGTATTGGCCTCACTTATTTTTAGCAGATCGTCAGGGTTTCTTGCGCTACGACCATATTGGGGAAGGGGCTTATGAGGAAACGGAACAGATTATCCGTCAGTTATTAGGGTAGAGCGATGACTAGTTCTACTCTATCGGTTGGCCTTGCCTTGCTCGGGGGAATTTTAACTGTGATTTCGCCCTGTGTCTTGCCAATTCTACCCGTCTTGGTGGGTCGATCGCTCCAATCTCATCGCTATGGACCAGTGGCTCTGGTAGCAGGATTGATTGGGGGGTTTGCGGTAGCAGGTAGTCTACTAGGAGTGACAGCTAGTTGGTTTACAGGATTGGCGGGTGCGCTACGAACTGCTGCGATCGCGTTACTCCTAATTATGGGTCTCCTATCCATTTTCCCCAAATGGAGCTACCGTCTGTTCAGTTACTTTCCTAGGCGGAATTGGATGAAAGAACCCGCACGGGTGGGATTAATGGGAGAATTTTGCGTCGGAACCCAACTCGGTCTACTTTGGACTCCCTGTGCTGGCCCCGTTTTGGGTAGTATTCTGGTCTTAGCAGCCGTCAGGCATCAGGTTACAGTTGCCTTTGTTCTGTTAGTTACCTATGGTATTGGGGCAGCGTTACCGATGTTTGCGATCGCATATGGCGGTCGTTTTTTGAGCCGACAGCTGCTGAGCTTGCGATCGCATAGTACAGTTTTACAGCGAGTGGGCGGTGTGATGGTGTCGGCGACAGCCCTTGCCATTCTCTTAGGTTGGGATGTCCAGATACAGTTGTGGCTAGCCCCGATTTTTCCAACTCTACCGTTATAAAATCGCTCAAAAAACGTTGAGTGAAAGACCGCAATTATAGGTGATTAATAGTTATGAATTCGCCTACTTCTTCCAAACGCACTCAATCGCGATCGCTACCTCATCAAGCAATTGGAGCCAAACTCTTTCACTGGATTAATATTATTAGCCTTGTCTTAATGATTACCAGTGGACTCCAGATTTACAATGCCAATCCGGTGTTTGGGGGGCGAGGAGGCTGGCATTTTCCGCCTTTATTTACACTAGGGGGATGGTTAGCTGGAGGTAGGCACTGGCATTTTGCTGCTATGTGGTTGTTCGCGCTCAATTTGTTTGGGTACGGTGTCTATATTTTCATTACCCAACGTTGGAAACAGCGCTTTGTTGGTTCTAACGACCTCAAGGCGTTACAACGCTCTCAGAATCCCAAGCGGAAAAACTACGCATGGCATCGCTTAGCTTATACGATAATTATCCCTGTTTTGCTGCTGGCGTTATTGAGTGGATTGGGAATGTATAAACCCGCTCAATTTCACTGGATTGTCGATTTGTTTGGCAGTTGGCAGGCACTCAGAGTTGTTCACTTTATTACAGTACCCACTGTTGTTATTTTTGCAGTCATTCACTCCTGGCTGGGGTTTAGGGTAGGAGGTTCGCGTTTAATACAGTCCATTTTCTGGAAGTAGAAGTTCCCCATGCATCCGATTCAAGTTCCACGTCGCCACTTATCACGCCGTCAACTCCTCCAGTTGTCTGGACTCTCCAGCATCGGTCTGCTGTTGGGCAGTTGCGGGTCAAACCTATTAGAAGATGTAGCAGGTAAAACCTTTGAACCACTCAACCAAAGCGTTGAATCCCTATTATTAAATCCTCAGAAACCTGTACCTGAATTTCCCAAAAGTGCGATCGAGCCAGATGCGTTGCTGGTCAATACATTTGACTTTACCCCAGACATTGACCTAGAAACATTCCGGCTGACGCTTGATGGTGAGGTGAATCATCCTCTAAGTCTCAGCATGACTGATATCCAGCGAATGCCGCTGACTTCCATAACAATTCGCCATGTCTGCGTTGAGGGTTGGGCTGCGATCGTGCAATGGGGTGGAGTGCGATTGCGGGATTTGGTATCCCTAGTTCAACCCAAGGCAAATGTTCGCTACGTATACTTTAAATCAGCAGATGGTTACTACGAAAGTTGGGATATAGCTTCGGTGTTGCACCCTCAGACGCTGATGGCTTATCAGAAAAATGGTCAGCCTTTACCAGTTGAAAATGGTGCGCCTTTACGTCTTGCCTCTCCCATTAAGCTAGGTTACAAGCAGAGCAAATGGGTGACTCGGATTACGTTAGTCAGTGAATTGCCGCCGACTAAGGGTTACTGGGAGGATCGGGGTTATGAATGGTTTGCGGGGTTATAAGTGCGTAGGGGTAAGGCATGCCTTACCCCTACACGCGATCTGTGTTCGATCTAATTTGGTATTCAAGCAGATGCGATGAAGCGATTAGCCAACGGCTTGGAGTAATAACTCTTGCTGCTTGCCTCGTACTACCTTCACTTGACCATCATCATCGACATCAACAACAGCCGTGTCGCCATCGTTAACCTCGCCGGATAGCATTGCTTCAGCCAAGCTGTCTTCCAAGAGGCGCATGATTGCCCGACGCAGAGGTCTTGCACCATAGTTGGGATCGTAGCCTTCGACCACTAAGCGGTCTTTGAACCGTTCCGTGACTTCTAGCGTAATGCCCTGTTCGAGCAAGCGCATTGAGACTTCGCGCAGCATCAGGTCAGCAATTTGCTTCACTTCATCTCTGCTTAGCTGACGGAAGACGATAATTTCGTCGAGGCGGTTGAGGAACTCAGGACGGAAGTAACCTTTGAGTTCGTCGTTAACCTTGTTGCGGATGTTGTTATACCGAGCTTCTGATTGGTTGTCAGCGTATTCAAATCCGAAACCACTACCACCTTTTTCGATCGCTTTTGACCCAATGTTCGAGGTCATGATAATCAAGGTGTTCTTGAAGTCTACCGTGCGACCTTGAGCATCGGTTAACCGGCCGTCATCCAACAATTGCAGCAGCGTGTTGAAGACATCGGGGTGAGCTTTTTCGACTTCGTCGAACAGAATTACGGTGTAAGGTTTGCGACGAACGGCTTCCGTTAGTTGACCGCCCTCATCGTATCCGACATATCCCGGAGGCGAACCGATGAGTTTAGAAACCGTGTGGGGTTCCATGAACTCGGACATATCTAATCGAATCATCGCGTCTTCCGAACCGAAGAAGTAAGCTGCCAATGCCTTGGCAAGTTCTGTCTTACCCACACCTGTAGGACCAGAGAAGATAAATCTAGCAATGGGTCGGTTGGGACTCTTTACCCCAACTCTCGCCCGACGAATGGCACGAGACACCGCAACGACAGCTTCGTCTTGACCGATAACGCGCTGGTGCAGAGTTTCTTCTAAGTGCAGCAGCAGTTCGGATTCAGTTTCCGTCAGTTTGTTGACAGGTACTCCAGTCCAAGAAGAGACAATTTGGGCAATGTCCTCTTCATCAACTATTGGAGTGATAGAAGGGTTGGAGTTGTCTTTGTTGTCGCTAATGGACTTCAGTTTAGCTTCAAGTTCCAATTCGCGATCGCGTAATTCCCCAGCTTGCTCAAAGTCTTGAGCTTTTACCGCGTCCTCTTTGGCTTTGGTCACTTGACGCAGTTCTTTCTTCAGTTCCTTAGCTTCTGGAGAGGTTTGAGAGTGCCGTAAATGAATGCGGCTACCGGCTTCATCGATCAGATCGATCGCTTTATCGGGCAAATAACGGTCTGAGATGTAACGATCGGATAGTTTAGCCGCCGCTTCCAATGCGCTGTCAGTGATGCTGACTTTGTGGAATTGCTCGTAAGCGTCCCGCAAACCGTGCAGAATATCGATCGTATCCTCAACCGAGGGTTCTCCCACCATCACGGGTTGGAAACGACGCTCTAACGCGGCATCCCGTTCGATGTGCTTGCGGAACTCATCGAGAGTCGTCGCACCTAAGCACTGCAATTCACCCCGTGCTAAGGCCGGCTTGAGGATATTAGCTGCATCCATGCCGCCTTCAACTGAACCAGCACCAATCAGGGTATGGATTTCGTCAATTACCAGGATGATGTTCCCAGACTGACGAACTTCTTCCATAATTTGTTTGATGCGTTCTTCAAAGTCACCTCGATAGCGAGTGCCTGCGAGGAGCAAGCCCATATCTAGGGTAATGACTTCTTTATCTTCGAGAAGGTCGGGGACATTCTTGCTAGCAATGCGTTGAGCTAAACCTTCTGCGATCGCAGTTTTACCAACTCCGGGTTCTCCTAGCAAGATGGGGTTATTTTTAGTACGACGCCCCAAAATTTGGATAACCCGTTCGATTTCCTTAGCTCTACCGACAACTGGGTCGAGTTTACCTTGTGCAGCGAGCTTGGTTAGGTTCGTACCAAACTCGTCCAACGTCGCTGTCTTAGCTTCAGGAGAACCCATAAACGCAGTGCCTTTTCTCGATGACGTGGCAGTAGCTGTAGCTTCTCCTAACGCTTTAATTACCCGATTGCGGAGATCGTCAAGGTCAACATTCAGGTTCTCTAAAACCTTGGCTGCAACACCCTCTTTATCCTGGGTAATGGCGAGTAATAGATGCTCTGTGCCGATGTAGTTGTGTCCGAGTTGACGAGCTTCTTTGAATGCCAACTCGAAAATACGCTTTGCCTTGGGGGTGAAGGGAATTTCAGCCGGAACAAAACCAGAACCCCGACCAATTAGGTTGACGACCTCTTGTCTTACAGTTTGCAGGGTAAGACCTAAGTCCTTCAATACAATTGCCGCAACACCCGTTCCTTCGCTAACCAACCCCAAGAGAATCTGCTCGGTTCCCACGAGATTGTGTCCCAGGCGACGTGCTTCTTCCTGGGCAAACATGATTACTTTGATTGCTCTATCTGTAAAATGTTCAAACATGTGGGTCCACCTTACCGAGCGGTTGAGAGATGGGTGCTTGATTAGTCACCCTTGTATAAAGTTTTATGTACCTTATGCACTTAATGTATCTCTCTAAAGTGGGCTTTGCTCAGTGGGCAGAACCGTAATCATGGGGTGTAGTTGCCGATAGGACGGGGAGATGGGGTGACGGGGTGACGGGGTGACTGGGAGATGGGGTGACGAATTTTCAATAGGTAGCCTTTTGTTGGGGCATGAGCTTAGCGCGTCAGGAGTGTCCTTTGCTGTCTCACGCTACTGTCGTCTCGGGTTCTTCTGATAGCCATTTCTGCAAAAGATCGCGATTTTGCTTGGCATCGGCGTTATTGGGATTGATGTGAAGGGCTTCGTCAAACGATGAGATAGCTTCTTGGTAGCGTTGTACCTCTCCTAGCGCGACGCCTCGGTTGTACCAAGCATCGTCATTTTTAGGATTAATCTGGATGACTCGGTCGTAGGACGCGATCGCATCTTGATACTGCTTTAATTGATAGGCAGCATTGCCTCGGTAATACCAGGCAACTTCACTATCCGGTACGGAGCGAACGGCATTGTCAAAATCAGTCAGGGCTTGTTCGTAACGCCCTAAGTTGTAAAGTGCTAATCCTCGGTTCAGCCGAGCTTCAGCTAACTGGGGATTCAGACGAAGGACTCGATCGAAAGACGCGATCGCTTCATCGTAGCGTTCGATGTAGCTAAGCGTTAGCCCTCGATTGTACCAAGTGTTTGCCTTTTCCGGGTTGAGGCTGAGTGCGCGATCGTAGGATTTTACAGCGTCCTCGTAGCGTTCGAGATTAGCAAGAGCAATTCCACGAGACGACCAAATCCCCTCATCATTCGGATTGAGTTCAAGCGCGCGATCGAAACAAGTAAGCGCTTCGGCGTGACGTTCGATACCTGCTAAGGCTAACCCTTTATTGAACCAAGTTAGTGGGTTTTTGGCATCCAGGCTAATCGATCGATCGTAGGATGAGATCGCTTCTTCGCGTTTCCCGGCATCATCCAGAGCATTCGCGCGATTTCCCCAAATTGCAGGGTTATTGGGATTGATTTGAATGGCTCGATCGAAGGATGCGATCGCTTCATCGTAGCGACGTAAGTTGTATAAAGCCAGTGCGCGGTAATGCCAAGCCGTATCGCTAGTGGCATCGAGTTCAACGGCGCGGTTGAGAGTGTCTAACGCTGCCAAATAGTTACCCGCATTGAGCAGTGAATTCGCTTGTTCCAAGGAGCGATCGAACTCATCCGACTCTTGCTCAACTGGCAACTGAGTAGCACTTTCCTCCAATTGCCGGAGTTTTGCATCGAGATTCTCTTTGTCTAGAGTTTGAGCTAATACCCGTTGTGTCGTAAACGGTGCGGGAAAATTTAGCGTCAACGGAGTCGAGACAGTTGCAAGCAGGGTAATCAAAGCAGTGAGTCCGATGCTACGAGCTTGCATGAGAAGAATCCTCCATCAATGGGCAATTGGTTTAGTCGCTTGCTGGGATGTATCTCTAGATGGAGGAGGACTTATGCAGGATATGGCAAAAGGCAGAAGGAAGAGGGCAGAAGGCAGACGGTTTATTACTGCTACGTGGTCGTTTGGGCCGTTAAAGCAAGTCCTAACCTTTATGGTGACAGCTATAACTGCTCGATGATATACTGCTTCACCACTTGTGACATAGCATAAAAACTTCCTTGTTGTTGTATCAAGCAGCGCCGCGATAAAGATTGCAGCGCATTTAGTAAATCTGACGCTGGAATTGTTCCATTTTCTATCAATTTTGCCAGGTTGATTGGTTGGCTTTCCTTAGCCAACAAGGACAAAACTCGTTTTTCTATTTCAGATAAGCGATCGCACTGCTGCTGTAA
>DATNPC010000733.1:0-5705 GCA_036703375.1 Allocoleopsis sp. | reverse complement strand
TAAAGCTGCACAAATCGCACGCGAATTTATCTTCCCACAACTCCTTGTGTCTCTTCTTTTACTCAACATCGAACATCTGATTCCGCTTGCACGTAGTTATGGTTTTTACATCCATGTTTCCAGGTGCAAGATCTGAGTTGAAGTACAGCAGTTCACTCAAGTTGCTTGTTGAGGTGAGGGATGGGCAATTGCACCATGACGAAGACCAGTCTGTTGACGCAGTTAGAGCAAGTCACCGCTGACCTACACCCAGTCCATCCTTGGGTAGGACTGCTACGCTTTAGCGTACTTGGTTCGATATTCCTCAGCCTGGTGGCGTTAGCTTGGTTAACATCCAATCAACTCCTGTTTTGGACTGCAACAGCACTGGCAGGACTGTTCTACGCCTTCTGGCTCATCTGCACCCATGATATGGCGCATCAGACGTTGACGGGTTGGACGTGGTTTGATACCGTTATGCCACGGCTGATGAGCTGGCCGATGCTGTGGCCCTACGGCATCTATGCAGAACTGCACCGCTTGCATCATGGCTGGAACGGAATTGACTTGCGAGACCCGGAACGAGTGCAGTGGACAGAGCAAGAGTATCAGCAAGCTTCCCCTTTCCTGCAATGGTACGTGCGTCATCAGTGGGTCTGCGATATTTTCCTGCTGGGGGGAATCGGACTGATTGCGAAAACGTTTGCCAAAGCTGTGCGCTTTCAGAAGTTAGTGCCTCGTCTGCGCGTTCAACTGCTGCTTGATATAACGGGTATGTTACTAGTGCATGGTGTTCTGCTGACTTTTGCGATCGCTCAAGGGAAACTGCTGCACTATTTATTATTTTGGTTGATTCTGGAGCGGGTGATTGGAGTCGTGATGCAGATACGAGACCACTTGGAACACTATGCACTTTGGGGCAAGTTTACAGGACACCAACTGACCCAGCTTTATGCTTGTCGCAATCTCCAGACGAGTTTCCTGGTGGGATGGTTCATGGGAGGACTGAACTATCATGCGGTGCATCATGCTTTTCCTGGTATTCCCTTTAATCAACTGCCAGAAGCCTTCCAACGCATTCAAGGAGTTTTGCAACAGCATAATCTTCCCCTCATGCAATTGGATGAAGGCTACCTCAAGTCAACCTACTGGTTGAGTCGTCATCCCTCATTAATTGGCGCAGTTAACCCTTCTGAAGCAACAGGTCGTCATCGTATGATTCCAGTCAAGTAAAGCCATAACTCACACAACTCTAAAAGGGCAGTGTTAGAGCAAAAGGATGACAGCCCTGAATCCTTGTTATTTCTCAAAAACGTACTGCTGTGCAACACGCCAGTAGCGAGAGAATCGCTTGAGGTCAATATAGCCGTCGTAGTCTACAAATGGCTCTGGCGACCACACTTCAATCTCTAGCGACGATGCCTCTTCAATGCGATCGCAAATCGTCTCAAACCGAGGGCTAGGACTTTCCGTAGTCGCTACACCATCTGCACCGTGTTCCTGGGCAAAAGCAACGACTTCCCGTGCTACATCGCCGCGCCGAATCGTCACCGGAAGTTCTAGCAAGCATTCATAAATAAAAACAATCCGCTTGAGGCTAATCTGCCACTCTTCCAGCAGCGCGTCATCCCAAACCCAAATTGCCGGGGCATCGGGATAGGTTTGTAGGGCTGGATTTTTCGGGCTGAGGCAATCACCATGTACCCAGATAATTGGTTTTTTCATATCTATCTACCGCCGCCGCTTCTTCGGACGCTCAAAACTTCTACTTCCACCGTTGCGATCGAGTGACTCAGCGTTGGGAAACAGCTTTTGTTCGAGCTGTTCGTAACTGCCCTCAAAATCACACTTACCATAGAGCGGACACGCTTTGCAGTATTCTCCACCCGTGTATTTTTCTAGATTCTCTCGGTTGAAGAAATAAGGCTTGTGGCTAAAGGTACTCGCAACCCACTGCCATGACAGGTTATTGCTAGCTGGGTCCCCATCAAGAAGATGTGCTAAAAACCACTTAGCACCCGCTTGCCAGCGAACGTGTCGCCAATGCACCAGGTAAGCCGCCATCCACATGCGTTGGTGGTTGTGCAGATAGCCTGTCTCTCGCAACTGGCGACTAAAGCTGTCGATACAAACCATCCCAGTGGTTCCCTCTGCGACATCAGCGGGTAGCTCGGCCGCGTACACCTTAGCTGCGTAGCCTGTCTTATACTCTTCCTGGTCTTTCCAAATGTTGTCACCTTTTTCGGCATACAGTCGCTGCCAATAGTCTCGCCAACCGAGTTCTTGAATTAGCTTCTCGGCAGCTTCTGGGTTTTGTACTCTCTTGAGGGCAAAATCACGCACTTCTGCCAGACTGACAACCCCATAACGAATATAAGGTGAGAGCCTCGTGACATTCCCGTTTAAGAAGTTACGCGATTTTGCATACTGAGCCGGGTCTATTTCTTTGAGTGTGGCTTCTGCTGCTTGGCGTCCTCCCACGATCGCGCTAACCTGGTTATCTCGCTCTACAGCGGACGAGAACTGTTCGCGGACGTAAGCAATTAGCTCGTCACGGTTGGCAAAGTCCCGTCGCATGTCGCGATGATTGGTTTTACTCATCTCCTCTTTCATCAACAGCCGCTATTCGTTACTTTACATTAGTTTACAAATAGAATTCAGGAAAGAAAAAAGCCCAGTCAATGACGAGGAGACTGGGCATTCCTTCTTCCGGAGCATGGGGTAGATGCTCCCTTGTAAGTAGATGCACCCCTCAAATGCTTACAGCATTTTGGGTAATCGCTGACTGAGGGGAGGCTCACTCCCTATGCGTCAGATGCTAAAAATCCGCCCCGATCGTTCTATGAGGACGGATGTTAGTGAGGTGGGTTAAGTTAAGCGTCGCTGTCCCTAAGGCGGTTCGAGTTTTCCGCCCTTACCAGCTTTGAGTGGTTCTAATTGCTGTTCGCTTGGACAAAACCTAAGGTTAAGCTATCCTGAGCGAGGAAGTGAGCGAGATGGTAAGCCCGTTCCTCTGTTTCCAGGAGAATTTTTTCGTAGAGATAGCGAGTAGCGCGATCGCCTAAACTTTCCGCTTGCCCTGCTTGACGCCGAATCAGCTGAATGATTGCCTGCTCTGCCGCTAAGTCATGTTCTACCATCTGACGGCAAGGAAAGACACCATCGGGTTCGGGTGTCCAGCAACACAACTGAGCTAGCGTGCTGAAGCTCGCTGCTGGAACACCACCGAGTCCATCCAGTCGCTCTCCAACATCATGGGCGTGTCCCTGCACTTCTTCGTAGCTTTCGTTGAAGAACTGATGCAGTTGATAGAATTCACTGCCTTCTACGACAAAGTGATGTTTCTGATATTGCAGGTAGAGCGCTTGAAAACTCGCTAACGCAATGTTCAACCCCTCACAAATGGGAGCAGTGACGCTACGCTCTAGCAAGATGGGATTGTCATAGACTTCACCAAAAGCGCGCAATAGACCCTGAGTTTCTGCCATGGCCGTACTCTCCTAAAACGATTAGGTCGGTTGTCAATAGGCAGGCTTTATTGCCAGCGCCTTAGTGTAGCACACCAGTTTCAGAGAAATCCGTAAAACTTTGAGCGGCTTTACGCGAAGCAGCTTGTTCGGTTCATAGTTTTTTCGCTTAGTTAGAAAAATCTTTAGAGAAGTAGGTTAAATTAGTTGAGAAGAGTTGTCATTTGATTTAGTACAGGATTTAGAAAAATTGACGACGTAAAGCAGTTCTGATAAGAACTAATTCCCGGAAGCCTTGGGAGATTTATTGAAAAGACTAATGATAAAGTATCGCATCTTAGGAGAAAAATGCAGCCATCTAGTTCCGGATCAGCAGCCCATCAGATTGTTGAAATTGCCTTTGCAGACCGATGGTCAGTCTATCGACGTTTACAGGAGTTAGCGATTCCTTGTCAGTGCGGGACGAACCAGCCGTTGACGGTTCAAATTGATAATGCCGCTACAGCGATTCAACTCTGGAGTGTCGTCAGACAGCTAACCGTACCGCGTCGTGAGTTGGTATCCTGGCTGGAACACTGCTGGAAAGCTCGCGGTTAAAGTTGCTGGCTTCATCATCTAGTCGCTTACCTTTCATCATTCACAATTGAGCATTCATAATTCAAATGACACGACCGGCGATTCTACATTTAGAGGGCATTACCAAACGGTTTGAGCATTCCCCAACTTCAGCAGTTTCTAATGTTACCCTGACGTTGCAAGAGGGGGATTTGCTAGGGTTACTCGGTCCTTCTGGCTGCGGCAAAACTACACTTTTGAGGATTGTTGCAGGGTTTGAGTCACCTGATGCGGGAACTGTGGTCTTAGCAGGGCGTCCGGTTGCTGGTGCAGGATGTTGGGTACCTCCTGAACGACGACACACGGGTATGGTATTTCAAGACTATGCGCTGTTTCCTCACCTGAATGTGGAGGAAAATATTGCCTTTGGGTTAAAACAAAACCGAGGTCGGACGAGCGGCATTGCTATCAAGGAACGCACTCAGGAAGCGATTGCTCTTGTCGGACTAGCCGGATTGGAAAAACGCTATCCTCACGAACTATCAGGGGGGCAGCAGCAACGAGTGGCTCTCGCTCGTGCCTTAGCCCCGCGACCCAAACTCATTTTATTAGATGAACCCTTGAGCAATCTCGATGTCCAAGTCCGTTTGCGGTTGCGGCAGGACGTGCGATCGATTCTCAAGGAAACTGGAACCTCGGCGATTTTTGTCACCCACGACCAAGAAGAAGCGCTTTCGATTTGCGATCGCGTAGCGGTTATGCGTGCTGGACACTTAGAACAGTTAGGTACACCTGAGGAAATCTACACTCAACCCACCTCTCGCTTTGTCGCGGAATTCGTCACTCAGGCTAATTTCCTACCTGCTCGACGGCGAGACCACCTTTGGGAAACTGAAGTGGGTGCTTTTGATGTGTTTGAAGTTCGGCAGGAGACAAGAGACTCTGCTCAATTGATGAATTTAACAATGTCTGACACCGGAGAGTTAATGGTACGGGAAGAGCATATCGTGTTGAGATCGGATGATGAGGCAGAAATTGTTATTCTAGACCGACATTTCCTAGGGCGCGAGTACCGCTACTGTTTACAAACTCCCTCCGGGAAAAAATTGCACGCTCGCACAGCGCTCAGCACGCAACTGCCCGTGGGCACTCGGGTACAAGTGTCTATTAGTAATCCCTACGTACAAATTTTTCCCAGTGCTTCACCAGTACCTGGATACACTCCGGCACTGCTGTGAGTTACGATAAGTGGTCGCAGTTGTTTGTTGACTATAGATGAATCAACGCTTGTTGGTTCTTGGATAGGAAGCACCGACGAAACTATAGCCGGTTCTCGATTGAGTGGAGTACATCTAACTTCTGCCTTTTGCCCTCTGCCTTCTGCCTTGTGTTCGCGTCAGCTGGCAGTTGGATGAAACAAACCTTGGTAGTGACTAGTCGAAAGCACTAGGCATTCTTTCCTAAACGTATGGACAAACTTTTTGATTTCCTGATTAAGGGTGGCCCAGTGATGTGGCCGATTCTTGCCCTCTCCATTACTACTGTGGCTTGTGCGTTTGAACGTGCCTGGTTTTGGTTCCAGTTGTTAAGTCAGGAAGACCGTATTGTCCATGATGTTCTAGCAATGGCACGAGTCGATTTAAAAAAAGCAGCTGCGATCGCATCTCGTGCGCGCACACAGCCAATGGGTCGCTTTCTCTTTGC
>DATNPC010000732.1:0-11199 GCA_036703375.1 Allocoleopsis sp. | reverse complement strand
CGATCGCACTCTGAAGTGTTACCAGATTGGTTCAAGATTTAGAACAAATCCAGGTAGAACATCTTCCCCTGATAAACTAGCAGGAGACTCAAGCACCTCAACATCCTGCCCTTGCCGATAAATTTCTACTTGCCTAGATTTCCGATTAATTAACCAACCCAAACGAGCGCCATTATCTCGGTATTCCTTCATTTTCTCCTGAGTGTCTTTCAAGCTATCGCTGGGAGAAAGTAACTCAACCACAAAATCAGGACAAAGGGGAGCAAATTTCGTTTGTTGCTCAGGAGTTAAAGCATTCCAGCGTTCCAATTTTACCCAAGAGGTATCAGGAGAACGATCTGCACCATTAGGTAGCTTGAAACCACCAGAGGAATCGAAAACTTTACCCAGTTGAGTTTGCTCATTCCAAACCCAGATTTGAGCAGTTAATCCAGCATTGCGGTTGCTGGTTTCTCCCCCGGTAGGTGGCATGATAATTAATTCCCCTGTGGCAGTACGTTCAAATCTGAGAGTTTCATTATCCTGACATAGCTGATAAAATTGCTCGTCTGTCAGTTTAATAACGGAGTTAAAGTTGACGGTTAGAGCAGTCATGGCGATTTTTATTTGAAATTTTGGATTATCTAGCAGTTCTAAATGATACGTGAAGGCGAGATTCCCAAATTCTTAGAGAAGTCGGGAATCTGAACCTCTGATAGGCTACGACTATTCTATTCCTTCAAGTAGATCGCATTTTGGGAAAGATAGGCGCGTCGCACCCATCGACACTGTAAACGCGATCGCACTTTGGGGAAGAGAGACGCAATCGCATCCACGATACAGAAACGCGATGGGCTGAAAGCCCCGCAACGCTCCCGCACTTTAGTCTTCATCAACTAGGCAAACATCAAGCGACCTTTCGGTTCAGGAATCGGACGCCCTAACTCCTCAGCAGTCTCAATCCACTCCTGCATAATAACTTCTATATTTTGCAGTGCTTCTTGATAAGTTTCGCCATCAGCAGCACAACCTGGTAACTCTGGCACTTCAGCAATAAATGCTTGGTCTTCTTCGCTCCAGTAGAGAATAATTTCATAGCGAAGTATCATCTTGACCTCCTAGCTGGTATTTGAGAATCACTGCACGGACTTGCTTAACCTGATAAGCTTTGGCTTGTGAATCTTTGGGTTGCAGATTCAGAATTTCTTCGATGCCTTCCTTAGTGAAGATATGGTGACTGCCGCGAATCCGTTCTTCAAAGCCGAATCTGCGTAAAAGTTGGCAGATCTGAGCGAACGGGATGTTTGAGCCAGAAGTGCCACTTAGGATTTTAGCCAGCAATTTGTCTAGTTGGCTCACGCTCTGCTCTTTTGTCTGGTGTTCTTTTATAGTCGCATTTCCTTGCGGCGCGATCGCACTTCGGAAAAGATAAATGCGATCTCACCTTGGGAAAGATAGATGTGAGCATACATGATACGGAAAGACGATCACATTTTGGGAAAGATAGACGGGATTGCCGTTCGGTTAAATGTAAATGAGAATGGATTCACTTTTCCTGTAAACCAAACCAGCAGACACTGCTGGCAGGTGCAAATGTACCTATGGATTAAGGTTGATTTGTATGCTCTAAGTCTTCCAACTAAAGTCTGTGGTTTTCACGGAGGATAACAAGTCTTGCTTTTAATAGAATCAGCTACATAATCCCTTGCCCAAGCAGGACAGAGATAAGAGTTTTGTAAGTATCTGACTCAAACCCAATTGATTCAAGAAAATTGTATGGCGCAGCATCCGCAGTATCCAGAGATAGATTACAGACACGTTTTGTCTGAACTTTCCGTTAATCGCAAAGATCCCTGTGAAGTCATTCGTGAGCTGATATCTAACTCTTATGATGCTCAAGCATCCCGAATTGAGATTTACCCACTATTGAAAGATAAGGGATTTATCTACTTTGATAATGGAATTGGTCTAAGCGAAGAAACGGAAATTAATGGAATTACTCCCTACAAAGCTTTTTTCTCTATAGGTAGGTCTACTAAAATCCAGGGTGAGTTAATAGGATACAAGTGCCAAGGCTCAAAGTTATGCTTTGCTTCCAAAAAGATCACTTTGATTACACGCTGTAATAATGAAGAATACTGGCGATCAATATCTATTGATAACCCAAAAGATAACTTGAGTCAGCAATACGATATTCAATCAAAGGCAGATGATAGCCCTTGGCAAACTCTGAGAAACCTATTTGCCAGACCTAATAAACAAACAGTAACCATTCTTGAGCACTTGAGCCACCCATTTTTCAGGGAACGCTTTTCTCGCGGGGCGATGATCATTGTTCAAGGTCTTGAGGTAGAAAGGTTCTCAGACTATTATGATGCGGACGATGATGATAGGAAAGAATGGTCATACTTAAAACATTATATACGCTTTAACACCAGACATGGAGATATGAGGTGTCTTCGACCTAATGAAACTGGTTTTTCTGATGCTAAAGCTCAGAGTCTTAAACAGGCTCCAGGATATAATGACCAGTGTGAGTTATACCTATGGGCAAAGGGAAGCTTGAAGAAAATTGAAGCAGGCTATCCCTACCTTGATGAGCCGGATGATTTGGATAAACTAGCAATAAAAAGCCCAGCTCAACTATCCAGACTCAATGATGGTAGATTTTCTGCTCGCGGAGCTATGACTTTTCAATTTGAAGGCATAACTTACTGTTTAGTCTTGGCAATTGATGGGAATCGTAGGGCCCATGAGAAGTATCAAGAACTGGGCAGAAAAGGCGATAAAAGATCTGGAATTAGGTTAACTGAGCAAAGAGGTACATTTATTTGCTCAGAAGGAGTAAGAATTTGCAAATATAGTGAATTATTTGAACATAGCAAACTGGAAGACTACGCAGTACTTGGCAATTCCAATGGGGAGTCTCACTATATTTTCATGATTAATGGTAGTTTTGATGTTGTAACAAACCGAAATTCCTTAACTGAGACTGCATTGAGAATTCTACAAGATGACTCTTTCATTGAAAAAATAAAACAGTTTTTTGATGAAGCAACGAGAAAACTGAACGTTTTTAGTGAACTTATTGACAGGCTTAATAAAGATAATCAAGATGCAAAACTAGATGCTTATACCAAGAAGCTCAATAAACTAAAGGAAGGGATTCAAGATAGACCTCGATTCAAAGTGGACGATATAGAACAACTAAAGGGAAAGTGGCTTGTAGAACCTGGTATTGGGGAAGAGTATTGGGTTGGAGCATTGTACACAATGTTTGCTCACCTTGTCACTGCTGACTCAGACTACGCTCATCTTTGGCTATGTCCACGAACCTTTTCTAGCATGGGAATTGATAGCATTGCTGTCAGTATTGGGGAAAATAGCTTAGCACCGAGAGTTCACAAAGCTCTTGAGTACAAGTACAATCTTTCAGCCAGTGACGAATTTAATCATCCATTGATATTGACTGACCAGATTGTATGTTGGGAGATGCCTACTCCAAAAGAAGGTGCTCATATTGAGGACTCATACAACTATTATGGGTACATATCTTTATCTGAAGAACTTAATGGTATTGGCTACGAAATTATAGAGATTAAAAGTAGAACTGGTGATTATCACGGTGGAAATATTAAGGTCATTAGTCTCAAAAATCTCCTTAATAAGACATTTAGTTGCCGATGGGAAACTCCACCAAAAAAAGTAACTGATTCTAAGAAAGTAAAAGGCGGTAAAAAATCAAAATAAAAAGTAGAGACGTTCCTGCAGAACGTCTCTACCAAAAAGGTTCAAGTTACGGCTATTCTATTCCTTCAATCCGGTCTTCAACCTCCTGATACAACTCGCGCAGTAGCTGCAAATTGCTCTCACTCGTCTCCCAATACCCGCGACCATTCACTTCCAGCAATGTCGAGACAACCTTGCGGAAGGAATGAGGATTCAGGTTCATCAACCGCTTCCGCATCTCTTCATCCTGGATAAACGTAGTATTTGTATCTTCGTAAATCCAGTTATCAACAGCGCCAGCCGTTGCCGACCAACCCATGGTATTCACTAACCGCTTCGAGAGTTCTCGCACTCCCTCATAGCCGTGACTCAGCATTCCCTCGTACCACTTGGGATTGAGTAGCTTCGTTCGGGCATCCAAACGCACGGTTTCGGAAAGGGTACGGACTTGGGCGTTTGCGGTTGTGGTGTCGGCAATGTAGGAGGCTGGCGTCTTGCCATCTCCCCGTAGCGTGGCAACCACCTTCGTGGGGTCAGAGTCGAAGTAGTGGGAAACATCCGTCAGGCTAATCTCGGACGAGTCGAGATTTTGGAACGTAACATCGGCGGTTTTGAGGGCGGACTCAAATATCTTCCGATTTTGGTCCATCATGCCTGGGTTGTCGGCGGAGAAGGCAAAGGATTTCCGCGCCAGGTACATATCCTGTAACTCGGATTCGCTTTCCCAAGTGCTGTTCTCTACTGCGAGGTTGACGTTGGAGGAGTAGGAACCGGACGCATTGGAGAAGACGCGAGTGGCAGCTTGTCGCAGGTTGATGCCCATTTCCTCTGCCTGTTGCATGGCGTGTTTGCGGACAAAGTTCATCTCTACAGGTTCATCTGCCTCGGCTGCCATTTTCACCGCTTGGTCGAGGAGGTTCATCTGGTTAATGAACAAGTCGCGGAAGACGCCGGAACAGTTAATCACCACGTCAATCCGAGGACGCCCCAACTCCTCTAGGGAAAGCAGTTCCAGCTTGTTCACTCGACCTAAAGCATCGGGTACGGGTTTGACGCCAACCATCCACATGATTTGTGCCAACGATTCCCCGTAGGTCTTGATGTTATCCGTACCCCAGAGGACACAAGCGATGGTTTCGGGATATTTTCCACCATTTTCGTACCGTTGACGTTCCAGCAGTCGGTCTACCACAATTTTTGCGGATTTAACAGCCGCCGTTGTGGGAATCGATTGCGGGTCGAGGGCGTGGATGTTCTTACCTGTCGGCAGTACATCAGGATTGCGGATGGGGTCGCCACCGGGGCCGGGAAGAACGTATTCGCCTTCGAGGGCTTTGAGCATTGCCCCTAGTTCGTTATCCGCAACGATTTGCTGGAGGCAGAATTCTAGATACTCGAACAGGGGTTTAAGGGCTTGAGCATCTACCTTGGTGTAACCTAGGTCGTGCAGGGCTTCAACCCAAGGCTCTTTTTTGCCCATGTTGAAGAAGTTGAGCTTGGAGACTTTGGAAACCCGACCATCCGCATCAGCTTGCGCTTTCACCAAGGCGGAGACAGCTTCACGAGTTGCCAGGGTGATATTTTGCAGCAACTGGACATCGGCTAAGACGCCTTTGTCGTTATTGCTGTAAATTTCATCAATATCCCGCTCGATGCTATTGGCGATAATCCGAGGTAGGCTCAGGATTTCCTCTTCAGGACGATCGAGTCCGGCTATATTGACTAAAGTTGCGATCGCTTCTTCTGCTGTCGGTGGCTTACCAATCACATGTAACCCGCATGGCAGCAAGCGCGATTCAATCTCCATCAGCTTTTTATACACCAAGCCGACTAGCGTATCCCGTTCCTCCGCCGTCAGTTCGCTAGCATCTTTTTCCGGTAAGGCGATATCCTTATCCAGATTCACCAAACGGCACTTGTCCATGATGGTGTTGACAATGGGGATACCGCGCCCGGTATCTTTCAGGGTTTGGTAAGAAGCAATTAACTCGCTTAGTTCCTTTAACCCCTTATACAAACCAGCATTTTCAGCCGGTGGCGTGAGGTAGGAAATCGTCGCGGCGTAGCTGCGGCGCTTGGCAATCGTCGCCTCGCTGGGATTGTTCGCGGCGTAGTAGTAGAGATTGGGAGTTGAACCAATCAAGTTATCGGGGTAACAAGTTCCCGACATTCCCATCTGCTTACCGGGCATGAACTCCAGCGAACCGTGAGTCCCGAAGTGCAAGACGGCGTCGGCTTTCCAGATTTTTTCTAAATAAGTGTAGTAAGCGGCAAATCCGTGGTGAGGGCTAGCCGAACGGGAGAACAACAACCGCATCGGGTCGCCTTCGTAGCCAAAGGTAGGCTGAACGCCGATGAAGACATTGCCAAATTGCTTGCCGTAAACCAGCAGATTTTGTCCATCACTATTTAAATGTCCCGGAGGTGGCCCCCAATTTTCTTCCAACCGTGTTGAATAAGGGGTGAGTTCTTCATACTCCGGCACTGCCATCTTGTAGGCAATATTCAGTTCGGGAGTGGCGTACTGGGCTTGGGCGTCGTGGATGACTTCTTGCATCAGCATTTCCGCTGACTCTGGCAAGCCTTGCACATCATACCCGTTGTGCTTCAGGGCTTCCATTACCTTATAGATGGAGCCAAACACATCCAGGTAAGCCGCCGTACCCACATTACCCTTATCTGGTGGGAAGCTGAAGACGGTAATCGCAACTTTCTTATCTAATTTGGGTTTGCGGCGTAGGTTAGCCCACTTCAATGCACGTTGGGCTACTGCTTCGATCCGGTCTTGGAGTGCGATCGCTTTTCCAGTTGTTCCATCTCTACCCGACAATATAATCGGTTCGATCGCGCCATCCAGTTCAGGAATGGCAATTTGTAACGCCACTTGAATCGGATGCAATCCTAAATCGCTATTCTCCCATTCCTCTGTCGTTTGGAACACCAGAGGCAGTGCCACCATGTAGGGGCGATTTAATCGTTTTAATGATTCGATCGCTTTAGGATGGTCTTGTCGTGCTGGGCCACCGACCAAAGCGAAGCCCGTCAGCGAAACAACGGCGTCCACCAAAGCAGTTGGTGTCTGACGCGTTGACTCGTAGAAATAAGCATCAACTGGCTTGGAGAAATCTAAACCTCCCGCAAACACAGGAATCACACGAGCGCCCATGGCTTCAAATTCCTGTACGATTGCCACATAATGAGCATCATCTCCAGTAACCAGGTGAGTGCGCTGTAGCACTAAGCCAACACAAGGGGCTAAGGGGTCTTTTAGATCGGCAGAAATATCCTTCCGGCTGCTGTACCAGTTCAAGTACTCCTTGACATCCTCAAACATGGTTGGGGCTAGAGGGTGCCAGATACCCATGTCCGGATAGACCACTGGTTCATTGAAGCTCAGCTTCTGACCCTTCATGGCATACTTATCCGCCAACATCAGCAGGAAGTTCTCTAGGTTATCTGAGGAACCACCCAGCCAATACTGGAAGCTAAGCATGAAGTTCCGAGCATCCTGCGCTTTGTCCATCGGTAGGTACTTCAGGACTTTGGGCAGGGTTTGCAACAGCTTGAGCATCCCGTCTTGGAACGAGGAACCGGATTTCTCCTTGCGCTTTCGCATGAATTGCGCGATCGCACTTTTCGACTGACCCAACTGTGCCATCGAGAAGCTACCTAACTTATTCAGGCGCATTACCTGAGGCATCGAGGGGAAGACGATAGCCGCGTCTAAGCGATCGCGATGCGGTTCCACTGCTGCTACCACCTTATCGGCTAGGTCTTCGATAAAGATTAGTGAAGCAATGAAGATATTCGCTTGGGCAATATCCCGCTTGAATTCCTCATAGTTCTCAGGAGAGCGAAGTTCCTCGATCAGGTAGCCGCTGATTTCAATGGCTATATCGGGTTGGTTTTCGTTAATCGAGCTAACAGCGGCGGATAATGCACTCTGATACTGTGGCTCTAGCACGACATAGACCACCTTAAGCAAATGACGCCCGTTGAGGGCTTTTGGAGTAATGCGTCGAATGGTGGACTTGACGTGAGTGAACATGCGGTAAGGCTCCTTATGATGCGCGTTCTCTTCTCATCTGATGAGTACTGAGGAGTGAGCGATCGATTGAAGTAAGGACTCACTCTTCATTGCTCAGGTATTATTTCGGCAACATAAGTGTTTTTACCAAAAAACGCTTACCAGATGGCGGTTTGAGCCTTCATCCGACACAATTCGATATGAATTTTGAGAGATTTATTTAATTTTCTTAACAATACTGAGAGTAAATACTTCAATTTATGTTTACAAAAATAAATGTTAAATGGCTTGACAAAAATACTTGAACCTGAACTAATTAGTGGCGGCGAGAGAATTCTCAGTTGACGGAATCAAATTTCACCCTTCAACTGTCACATAATAGGTATCGGGAAACCTTAGTAATGAATAGGGTGTAGCTTTTGCAAGGCTATAAGGTATCAGGGGATGAAAAGTACCTGATGCATACAAAGTATACAAAGTGCAAGGAGTTAAGCAGAACTAATTAGAGGTCAAGACGTTGGCTTTAAGCTTGGAAATTGAACAGAAGCGATCGATCGCTCAAGATTTTGTGGTGAGGAATGCAACTCTTCTTGTTAAGGGCGCTCAAGCGACTACTACAAACGGGGCTAGGACTTACGCATTGCCTCTAAACTTTGCGTGAAAACGGGGCAACTACCGAGGGATTGCCCCTACATCTGGTGTTCGTGGGTAAGTCTTGAGGATTTTGTGATGGCTAATTAACTGGACATGATATCAGTAGACAAGTGCAACTCTCACAACATGCAAGCGGTTGATATTCTGATTCTTTCTAATGGCCCAGGAGAAGTCACAACCTGGGTACGTCCTGTAGTTAAAGCATTGCGACAGCAGCTAGGGGACGATCGCTCTTTACTACGTATTTCAGTAGTACTGTCGCCTTGTCCGAATGCAACGGGTCAAGAATCTGCGATCGCTAAATCGTATCCGGAAGTAGACCGAGTTCAGGGTGCAGAGCATTTCTTTCCCTTTTTACTCTGGGGCAAGACAGCCGAAAATTGGGATTGGCGAGAAACGGGTGTTGTTGTCTTCCTCGGTGGCGATCAGTTTTTCCCCGTCGTCATTGGCAAGCGATTAGGATATCGCACGGTTGTGTATGCGGAGTGGGATGCTCGTTGGCATGCTTGGATCGATCGCTTCGGTGTAATGCAGTCCAAAATTATTGCTGATGCACCGAAAAAGTATGCTCACAAGCTGACGGTAGTCGGGGATTTGATGGCAGATGTGGGAGATGGGGAGACGGGGAGATGGGGAGATGGGGAGATGGGGAGATGGGGAGAATAGTTCTCAATCCAAAATCCAACATCCAAAATCTACAATCGAATGGATTGGTTTCCTACCAGGGTCGAAGCCTGCAAAACTAGCGCAGGGTGTGCCATTAGCGTTAGCGATCGCGGAATACATCCACGCCGCTCGACCTCAAACTCGCTTTGTCATTCCGGTTGCTCCAACTCTCGATTGCTCAACGCTGTCTCGGTTTGCCGATTCTGAGCAAAATCCACTCATTCAAAAGTTGGGTTGGGGAGAGGCTCAACTCATCGTTCCACCCAGTGACAAAAGCGATCGCCCTTTTTTGAAGACCTCTAGTGGATTATGTGTCGAACTCTGGCAATCCTTTCCTGCCCACGACTTATTATCCCAATGCCGTTTATGCCTCACGACAGTGGGAGCGAATACCGCCGAATTAGGCTCTCTCGCCGTACCGATGATTGTCTTGGTTCCAACTCAACAACTGGATGCGATGCGGGCTTGGGACGGATTACCGGGGATTTTGGCTCGTTTGCCAGGATTTGGGTATAGTATGGCTAAGCTTATCAACTGGATTATTTTACAACAAGTTGTGCGGCACAAGCGTTTATTTGCATGGCCAAATATTTGGGCGAACCAAGAGATTGTGCCGGAATTGTTAGGACAACTTCAACCCGAAGACGTTGCACAACTCGTTCTCGATTATTTAGAGCATCCAGAAAAGTTAGATGAAATGCGATCGTGCCTGCGTGCCGTTCGGGGTCAACCGGGGGCAGCACAAAAACTAGCTCAGTTAGTGCATGAAGTACTTTAGGAACTGAGCATTTTCAAGAATTAACGGGGTTTTCATATTAATTCGACAACCGTTTTCGTTTATGCCTGTGGCGTTTGCGGCTCCGAGGTTTTTCGTTGAGTTCCAGACTGGAATGATACTTTGGATCGTGCGCTAAAATCCACTCAGCATGGCGACGGACATACTCACGCTCATCGGTACGACTTTCAAGTGCCGCCTCAAAAAGAGCCTGTGCGTCGAGGGCTAGAATGAGGCGCAACTCATCTTTGAATTGTTGGGCAAAAGCACCTGTATAAAGACGTTCTACAACATAGCGGACAAGTCGAGTACGCTGCTGTGGGGTAAGCGTACAATGCTTGAGACGACGACACATCAAAGCGCGAACCCGTCCGTGCCCACCGTCTTGGCTGTTGGATTCGATGAATTTTATGGAAGTCTCCACTGCTTCAGGGTCGTTGAGGAGAAGTCTGTCGGTAAGATTAGAAAAATATGGGCGCATTGCTTTCGCCTCTTCAGCTCGCTATCGCACCAGCAGAATAATTCCTAAAATAATATTTATCCGTTTATAGAAATTCTCGGTTGAGTGGAGTACCTCTAACCTATGTCCTCTCCCTCATCCAAATGCAAACCTCTATATTAGACCTCTCCGGCAATTAAGTTTCAGCTCCTGTGCGACAAGGATTTCAGGGTAATTATCGGAGATGTCTCTGGCTGTGGGACATAGAGTGTTCTAGAAACTTGATGGCATTGAGGAAGATTCAGCGATAGGCTGAGCGACTAAAGAATATCCAGCACTTCCCTCGCGGTAGAACATATTAAAGGTATCAAAGGGAATAATCCGCCCATCTGGATGAACAATGTGAATGCAAGAGCGCTTCACAGAACGAACATCAAAGTTATAGGGATCGAGAAACTGCACAATCATCACCCGAAAGATATTTTCATACGTAATGCCTTCGGGAACTGGCATCATTGGCAAGCAACAAAGTAGCTGTTTTAATGAGATTGCCGAGGACTGAGGGGAATGGCTAGTTGAAAATAACTCGAAAATCTTGCGCTTGAGTTCTTCGTTTTGCTCGTAGAGAACGCTATTAGGCATTATCTGTACAAAAGTATCTGGGTTGATTAGACCCGTTAAAGGAATGATTTTGCCATTTAGCTTAAGCGCATAGGCCATTGCTAAACTATCCGGATGGCAGGGAACAGGGAGAATATCTTCGGGTTTGAAGTAGGGGCTTTGCTGTAAAATTGAGCGACGAACTTCGGTGAGCGTGTAGCGATCGCGTTTTGCCTCAAATCCTTCTAAGCGTCCCGCCGCTTGAATCGGTTGAAAGGTTACACCTCTTACGCATCGCTGCTGCAAGGCATACTCGATGATTTTGCCAAT
>DATNPC010000731.1:0-3379 GCA_036703375.1 Allocoleopsis sp. | reverse complement strand
CGATGTGATGATTGCTCGTAACTGACAACTGGTCACTGCTCACTGTGAAAGACCGTGGTAACAGTTAACTGGGAACTGTGAATTAGAGGGAGATTTTAGCACCCTCTAAACGTAGATCGCTAATTTCTAGGAGGGCTTCTTTCCCCAGGTGAATTGTAATCAGTTCATAATTTATAATTCATAATTCAGCATTCAAATGAGTGCCCTGCTAAATGAAGGCTTGACGCTGAGCGTCTAGTAGTTCTTTAATCCCCTTTTCTGCTAAGTCTATAAGCAGATTGAGTTGATGGCGATTAAAAGTTCCTGACTCGGCTGTCCCCTGCACTTCAATAATCCCCAGTTGGTCGTTCATGACTACGTTAAAGTCCACCTCAGCGGTAACATCTTCTTCATATTTGAGGTCTAAAAAGGGTTCTCCCTCTAGAAGCCCTACTGAGACAGCAGCGACTTGGTGGCACAAAGGCGATCGCTCCAGCTCTCCAGTTTTCACCAGCTTATTCAAGGCGTCAGCGAGGGCAACATAGCCGCCTGTAATCGACGTGGTGCGAGTCCCAGCATCTGCTTGTAGGACATCGGCATCAACCACGATCGTGCGTTCTCCCAGTGCCTTGAGATCGAGAGATGCCCGTAAGCTGCGTCCAATCAGTCGTTGAATCTCCTGAGTGCGGCCTGACAGCTTGAGAAATTCCCGTTCTTGACGTTTAGGGGTGGCCCCTGGCAGCATTCTGTATTCAGCAGTTAACCACCCACTACCCGTACCGTCTAAAAACCTAGGCACTCCCTCTTGGATCGTGACAGTGCAAAGGACTTTAGTATCACCGCAATGAGTTAAAACGGAAGCATTGGCAAATCGGGTGAAGTCCCGCTCAAAGTGAATGGGACGTAGTTGATCGGGTTGTCGGCGATCGGGACGCTGCCAAGACATGGAAATCCTCCGTTGCAAATTAAGGGTTGGAGTTGAGGGTTAGAAGTTATGGCGTGCCATCTGCTAACCCTCAACTCCAACTAACCTGTACCCTGTAACCGGATAACCTGCAACCCTCTAAACCTGTAGTTTCTGCAAAATTTCTTGCTGGACTTGCTCTGGGGATTGGTCACCGTTGATGGTTAATAGGTGTTTGCGATAGCCGTAGTATTCCAGAATGGGAATCGTGCGTTCGTGGAACAGAGCGATGCGGCGTTGTACGATGTCTGGATTATCATCAGGGCGATCGCTTCCTGTGGAGGGGTGTCCCTGCGAGGTACGAGCCCGTGCGATCGAACGACTCATCATGACGGATTCAGGCACTTCCAGATAAATCGCCCAGTTGAGTTGCTGTTCTAAATCGTCTAGTAAAAAATCCAACTCCTCGGCTTGAAAGGCGGTGCGAGGATAGCCTTCTAACAACCAACATCGTCTCTTGGCTGTATCCTCCTGCAACAGACGTTGGCGCATGAATTCGATCATGATTTCGTCAGGCACGAGTTCTCCTTTCTCGACATACACCTGTGCCTGACGCCCCAAGTCCGTTTGGGATGCGATCGCATCTCGCAAGATATCACTGGTAGAAATCTCTGGAATATTCAGTTGGCGGCACAATCGTCGAGCCTGCGTCCCCTTGCCTGCCCCTGGCCCTCCCAGAATCACCAGTCTCACAATTGAAAAGCTCCTACTGAAATTAACCGCGATCGCACTTTTGTGCAATTTTGCACAAGCCTTGACGTCGAGAGCGTGCAGGCAAGCGCACGAAAGCCATTTTCCCACTAATTCCAGGAGAGTCAAAACTTCACCCGACAACTCTTGACGGGCTTGTAGATGTAGTGTTTGACTAGGGAGGCATCCCAAAAATTACGCTATATCTTGTTCGCTGCATTGCCTATAGCGACAATATATGAGTTAGACTAACAGGTTCGTTGCCTCCTAGGTGTTGACTATGGTTTCCCAGCTCGAAGCTCCCAGTGTAAATTCGTCTTGTCACCTTCCCTACAGCATTGCAGGGTTAGTTCAGGTATTTACTAGCCCCCATCGCAGCTTTTTTACCAACGTGATGGCACAAGCGTTGAGAATTGCGGGTCAAGGAACGCCTGTTCTAGTCGTTCAGTTCCTCAAAGGTGGCATCGGACAGGGACACGAGCATCCGGTTCGCTTAGGGCAACACTTAGATTGGATTCGCTGCGACCTTCCTCGCTACATTGACACGCCTGAGTTGGATGATTCAGAGCGTCATGCTTTAGATCAGTTGTGGCAGTACACTCAGTATGTGGTGTCAAAAGGGAAATACTCCCTAGTCGTTCTGGATGAATTGAGCTTGGCTATGAATTTTGGCTTAATTCCACAAGAAGAAGTGCTGTCATTCCTCAAAAAACGCCCCAGCCACGTCGATATCATCCTGACAGGACCAAAGATGCCCCAAACTATCCTAGAGGTAGCTGACCAAATAACAGAAATTCGTCGCAGTCACCAACCGTAAGTAGACAGCTTGAATTGAGTGCATGCAGCGAAGCTGTCACGTAAGGGAATCGCTCAACTTTGGAGTATAGCCTCGACTGGCAGCAATCAACCAGAGTACGTTGGGGATGGGAGTGGTTGAGTTGGTTGTTCAACGTTCCATCGCTCTAGCGTACTCCTAAGCCGAGCTAGAGCTTCTTCATAACTGCTGAATTGAATCTCGGAAATTACAGTAGGAATCCCCCGTGGAAATCTAGATATATTCTTGCCTCGTTCATACAGGAGAATAAGGGGAATTTTGTTTATCTCTGCGTAGGCTAACTCCATGCCAACACCAAAAGAGGGAACACCAAGGTAGGCGATGACCAAGTCTGATTGGCTGACTTGGTACTTGTCCGTCTCGAAAACTTGTCGAGGGCTAACATCCGGGTTATTGGTTGGATCAGTTGCCAAATGCGGGACATAAGCCTGAAATCCTATGTCCTTGCACAGTAAACCAATAGCTTCGTAGAAACTTTTAACTTGGACTGGATTTTCAATCCCTGTTAGCGCACCGGATATGTAAATATGCCTTTGTGTTGTATTCATATTCTAGTTAAGGCAGAGTGAAGTATAGTGCTAAATCCACGACTCATCGTGTACATTTTTCGATATAAAGCAAAACTTACTTAGGTTTTAATATCTCGACAACAAGCGGGCTTACTCCACCTATGACAGCAGCTAAAGAAGCACCTATAACTGGATTAATTAGGGAGGTTACAAGACCAACAACTAAAGCCACAACTGCAAAAAAAGACATCCATAAGATTCGAGCCTGACGCTCTCCTTTTTCTCTATCTTTCTCAGCCTCTCTTTTTTGTAGCTGTATTTGTTTTTCTTGATTAGCTTTCTCCCTAAGTTGCTGCCATATATCATCCCTATCTGGAGGTCTTGTGACAGATGCCTTAGCTT
>DATNPC010000730.1:0-3682 GCA_036703375.1 Allocoleopsis sp. | reverse complement strand
TGCTCACTGCTCACTGCTCACTGCTCACTGCTCACTGCTCACTGCTCACTGCTCACTGCTCACTGCTCACTGCTCACTGCTCACTGCTCACTGGTGACTGAACACGGTTGAGTGGGATGGGGCTTCCTACCGTTTTTCTAGTGAATTGCTCGATAGAATAGAGATATTCTTCTCAGATTGTGCCAGAGTGGTCTATCCCCGTGCTGCCTCATCCTTGTAATTGTTGGAGTTGTGATTAATCAATTAATCAGCTAATATATTTGATTTTCCAGTTATTTTCTCTAGCATTTAGGAATGACCTTGACTTCACTCTCTCCTACACGGTTTGAGAGGAATAATCTACAATTGGCTCACTCGACACAATAAATTTAAGCAGTAAATTTATAGAATACAATCGTGTCGTAGGCCAGAACCTTTCTCTGACCCCAACAAGAGATTATGTCTGCATCTTCCCATCCCCTCGAGCAGGAAACGATTACCATTGTTCCTGATGATGTATTTGTTGCTGCTACTCCTACCCAAGAGCAGAGTATACAAGAACGACATCATCCGTCGGCTAGCGCCTTAGCAACCACAAAGGGAACATTTTCCGAATTTCTTGCTCCCCTTACTCAGGATACTTTTAGACAAGTCGTTACCGAAGTAGAAGGCAGATTAGGGGTTGTTAATCAAACCCTGTCCATGCTCGATAGTTTGCTGGACAGCCAAGGGTTTGATGCCATTCTCGATGAAATGCTGCGTTCGATCACGGCTAAAACGGGAGAACTGCTCGGGGCCGATCGCTCGACTATTTTTGTGAAGGATGAGGACAGAAATCAACTCTGGTCGATTGTGGCGAAAGACGAGGGGGGTGGCTCTCTAGAAATTCGTATTCCCGCCGACCATGGCAGCATCGCGGCTGATGTGGCAACCTCTAAGCAAGTTATTAATATACCTTACGATTTTTTCGACGATCCGCGATCGGGTGCAGCCAAAGAGCAATTTAAGAAAACTGGCTATCGCACGTACACGATGCTGGCTTTACCGCTGTTGAACGAACAAGGAGAATTAGTCGCTGTCGTTCAACTCCTGAATAAATTAAAATTTCCCCACGACCCCCATAAGCCTTTAGAGGAAAAGATTGTCAAACCGGGCTTTAGTAAGGAAGACGAGCGGGTATTTGAGGAATTTGCTCCGTCCATTCGCTTGATTCTTGAGTCATCGCGATCGCTACGACGTGCAACCCAAAAACAGCGAGCGGCTCAAGCCTTAATTGCCGCCACCAATTCCTTGAGCAAAAGTAGCTTGGATTTGGAAGAAACCTTGAAAAAGGTGATGGACGAAGCCCAGCAGCTCATGAATGCGGATCGATCTTCGCTGTGGTTGGTCGATCGCGATCGCAACGATCTGTGGACAAAAATTCCCATTGGCGGGACGTTAAAAGAAATCCGCATCCCGATGACGATGAACTCGTTTGCGGGTCAAGTTGCCCTGACAGGTGAACCCCTGAATATTGGCTTTGACTTATACGATCGCCCCGACTCAGAAACCTCGAAAAAATCCGACCAGGAAACGGGTTATCGCACCTGTAGCTTATTGTGCATGCCCGTGTTTAACGCTGATAACGAGTTAATCGGTGTTACCCAATTACTAAATAAAAAGAAACAAGGCGACTTTCCTCCCTATAATCCCACACAGTGGCCGGAAGCCCCTGAGTGCTGGAAAGCGAGTTTTAATCGCACTGACCAAGAGTTCATGAAGGCGTTTAATATCCAAGCGGGCGTTGCGCTGCAAAACGCTAAATTGTTCGATACGGTCAAGCAACAGGAGAAAATGCAGCGCGATATCCTGCGAAGTCTCTCTGATGGTGTCATTTCAACCGATAAAGAAGGTCGAATTATTGCAGTCAACGAGAGTGCAAGGGACTTACTGGGTATCGATTCAACAATGCGGCTAGAGGGAGAGTTGATTACTGAAGTCCTGCAAATTGAGGATAAAGATAAAAACAACAGCAATCGTTTCGTCCAATGGTTCAATAAAGCTGTAGAAGGAATAGACCCGAGAGGGCGTCAGCAGTACTATCCCGACCAAACGTTATTATCCAGAGGAACTGAGCAACAACGGAGCGTGAATTTATCGATTAACTCGATCGCAGATGCCACCAACTATCAAAAAATCCGTGGCGCGCTCGTGGTGATGGAAGACATCAGCGATGAGAAACGGCTCAAGAGTACGATGTACCGCTACATGACTCAAGAGCTGGCTGAGGAATTGCTCAAACTGGATGATGCTAAGTTAGGAGGCGATCGCAAAGAAGTTTCGGTCTTATTCTCCGATATTCGCGGCTATACCGCCTTGACCGAGAGTTTAGCAGCTGAAGAAGTCGTCGGCATGCTCAATGAATACTTTGAGTCCATGGTTGAGGCAATCTTTAAATACAAAGGTACCCTCGACAAGTACATTGGCGATGCCATCATGGCTGTCTTTGGTTCGCCGCTGCCTCTCGCCGATCATGCCTGGAGAGCGGTGCAAACAGCAGTAGAAATGCGCCGTCGTTTGGCAGACTTTAATGCTCATCGCCTCGCCGCTAACAAAGACCCGATTCGGATTGGGATCGGGATTAACTCCGACAGCGTGATTAGTGGCAACATTGGCTCTAGCAAGCGGATGGAGTTTACTGCGATTGGAGACGGCGTTAACTTAGGTTCTCGACTAGAAGGGACGAGCAAGCAGTACGGCTGCGACATCATCATTAGCGAATATACCTTCCGGCCCTGCGAGGCTCTCATCTGGTATCGGGAAATCGATTGTATTCGCGTCAAGGGCAAAAACAAACCTGTCAGAATTTATGAAGTCGTAGGGCTACGCTCCGATCCGATTGATAGCAAAAAGCAGCAGGTGATCGAGCTTTACCATCAAGGGCGCGAATATTACCTCAATCGTCAGTTTCGTAAGGCCTGGAACGAGTTTGCCACGATCGTGGAAGACATTGATTCCGATGATAAGGCCGCTCAGTTACAAATGGAGCGCAGTCAGCACTATGTCAGCAACCCTCCCCCTGAAGATTGGGATGGGGTTTGGACGTTAACCGAGAAATAGCCCAAACACTTAGACTTGTAGGGATTTCGTTCAAAGTTGGCTTCGGCTAACTTTGAACGTTTTTGTATCAAGAAACGCTAACTCCCCTTATGCTATAGTCAATGGCTTATCCTCTTGAGATGGAAGAAGGTCGCAAGGGCTGTCGTTGCTCTGTCGCGTATGACCGACTTTTACTAGTGCAGTGGGTGCGTCAATCAGCGATCGGTGAGGATTGACAGTTAAGAAGGCTAGCGGCTTGGTTTGTGGCGTTGTTAAAGACACAAACTTGAGTAGATGCAATACTAGGGGTTTCTGCCATGCCGGAGGCGATTACCGTCACTTGCCCTTAACCTTAGAGTAATTGACCGGAGCAACAGCAGCGATCGCACAAAGAGACTCTAGGGTGGGCGAGCGAAGTCGGGATTTGAGGAAGGTCATCAACATAAAAAGCTACTTCAGCAACACCCGTGAGAGGGCGATGCTGTTAGTTTTTACTTATTTGGTCGTGAATGGTCAGAAACGTGAAAGTAAAGCGTGAAGAGTTAGCTCAAAATTCACCAGAGGCTACGTCCAACAGCGCTAACGACATTCAGAGTTCTCGTCACAGCATGGTGCCGGAAAAAGT
>DATNPC010000729.1:0-2994 GCA_036703375.1 Allocoleopsis sp. | reverse complement strand
AATGAAACCAAAGCGACTCCGTCGGAGTTGGAATGGTAAGCTGCTAAGTATTTCATTGACGGGTTGAGGCTGACGGAGAGACGGGGAGACGGGGAGATGGGGAGATGGGGTGAGGGATTGTATGCCAGAAGCGAAGACAGCGCTTATACTACAGACGCTTAAGTTATTATCCTTAAAAACTTGCGACGCCTCACTGCCAAAAAGCCGTCTTCTAGACTGAAAGCAACTGCTCCAATGCCTTTTGCAAATCTTGTGTCAGGTCATTTACCGCTCGTCTTGCTGCCTGACGACTAGTTTGATACGTTGACCAGCGATCGCTTACTGAAATTGGTTCCCCCACCGTCACCCGTGCTTCTCGCCAACCCAAGCGAGGACGACTCGGTATTTTTTTCTCCTTAATTCGAGCCATAAAGTCAAACATCAGAAGTGCCGTTTCAGCAAAGCGTTCAACCGTTGGCTTTTCCTGAATATAGGTTGCCGTAACTGCGACAAAACTTTCCGCCAAACGCATGTGCCGCAGGCGCAGTTCGGCTTCTTCGGCCACCCAATCTGCCAAACCCCGTTTGAGCGGTGGTAAAGCATCCAAGTCGGGAATATCTTCGCGGTAGATACGACTCCAACCAGCTTCCTCCAACCGGCGGCAGCGATCGATCGCAGTTCCATTTGACTGTAGACCGAAATAGTCCTCAGCAACTCGTAAGGCTGTATCCATTAAGCGCTGGAGTCGAGCGACTAGTACCTGATTGGGTTGAGTCGATGCATCAATCCCCGTCAATGGGAGTTCTGACAGCGTTTGATGGTAGAACCGCTGATAAAACCCTTCCATCTCTGACAGGAGATGTTCGGCGAGGCGCAAGAGGCGTTGATAGTAAACGTCTTCTCGGTTATCAATAGTAGACGGCTCGATAGGCTCGACTGGTAAGCCACTATCCGCTTCCAATTGGCTCAACAACTCATCTAGTTTTGCCCAAGGTGGTTCCACGTAACGATACCGAATCCCAATCGGCAAAATGAAAACTTCTTCGGGACGGTTCGCTTTCACAAGGTTTTCCACGCACCAGAACCCTAACTGAGCGACACCGGGTTCTAACGGGCTAATAATTTCACTGTGACCGTTAGTTGCCCCTTCTGGAGCTACTGCGATCGGGAATTGGCTGTTCACAAAGATATCCCGTGCCGTTCGCATACCCCCCCAATCTAGCTTCTTGCCCCGATGAATCGGAATCCCGCCCAGCCGAGAAAAGAACCAACCCAGCCAGTCTCCTGCCCACAGTGTCATCCCCCGTTCGTACATAAAGTGGCTATGAACCGGGTATTTCAACTGAATCCCTTGTTGACGAGCAACCCGTGGTACGGCACGAGAAAGCAGGTACAACATCGAGAGCGGATCGTCTACTTCAGGATGGTGAAACGCCATCAAAAAGCGAATTTTTCCAGCCTGAAATTTCTGATACAGATCGACCAATGTCTCGACATTTACCATTTCAATGTGCGAGATACCCGCCGGTAACCAAGGACGCAGCCGGAACCGCAGCATAATAGGCAGCGACCACTGGGCAATCTGGAGAACCAGCGGGTTAAAGTGCGGTGGGATAAACTCCAGTGGTGGTTGAGCGCGCTGAATTGAATCGGACAAGGTTTAGTCTCCAGGTAATATTGCCAAAAATCTTACAGTGACCAGGTTGCACTGTGGAGATTGAACCCCAACTGCCTGCGTTAGGCTCTCGGATGAAGAACTTCCACGCCAGAGTGAGTTGTGACCAACTGTTCACTGGTCACTGGTCACTGTTCACTGAACACTGGTCTTGAGGAGGTAAGTGCCGCTCCAGCCAATTGTCTAAGTCAGCCAGTACTTCCTGGTAATTGAGATCGCTTTGAATCTCATGATAAGTTTCAGGATACTCGCGTCGTTCCTTATCCTGAATGGGCACTTGTTGGAAGAAAACAGTTCCTCCTTCAGGCAGAGCTACGCGATCGGCTCCACCGTGAAGAATTAACAGGGGCAATCGCCAGTCTGCTGCGTGTTCTTGAATCCAGGCAACTGTGTCTAAATACTGTGTAGCTAGACGCGCACTCCCTCGGCTATGCCGCAATGAATCCCGAGCATAGGCAGCTAAGACGGCTGGATCGCGAGATGCCACACTGAGGTCAATACCAGTACTCAGGGTAAAGCGAGGCCACACTCGCGAAAGCACTCGTGCGAGTACTAGCTTGAACGGTGAAACCGCCACTTGTCCCAAAGCTGGTGCTAAAGCAATGACACCTTGCAAAGTTGATGCGTCTGCTGGAGAGTGCAGGACATAATCCAGGCTAATGACAGCGCCCATACTATGACCCAGCAAAAAACAGGGGTATCCCGATTCTTGAGATGCGATCGCTTGCAAGAACGTTCGCACGTCTTCTCGAAACTCGCTCCAACTATTGATATATCCTCGCTGACCTTGCGATCGCCCATGCCCCCGCAAGTCCAAGCCATAAACAGCATAATTTTTGGCGACAAAGTACTGAACCACGTTACCGAACAGGTCGCTATGACCACCTAGTCCATGTACTAGCGCTAAGATGGCACGAACCTTGCCCTTTGGGTGCCAGCTTTGATAGTACAGATTCATCCCTCCGGCACTAGTTAAAGTTCCTTCTTTGTGGTATTTCATAGCATTCTCTTAGCATTTAATCTAAACACAGAGGATAAGAGAAAAAACTTCATTGTTGCGTTATGAAAGGGCAGATTAAATGAGCCAATCGTTGTAATTTCTCTCACACTCCTAATCGGAGACTTGTCGCAATTAAATTTGTAAGATTTGTTTAATGTTTTATAATACTCATCAAGTCAAGGGTAAATTGAACTACAGTTTTTCATCAATAACTGTAGTCTTTTTCGTCTCTTAGCTAGCTTAGCGGCTCTTACGGAGAGCAGCAGCTTTTATTCAAGTTTTGAAATGCCTTGAGAAGGGAAAAGAGCATTATGAGCAGCACAGATCGAGACAAAGGCAA